>JALGXY010000262.1 GCA_029824495.1 Fimbriimonadia bacterium | reverse complement strand
AGCGTGAGTAGAGCGTCTGAAACGCCTCTTCATCGCCTTCCAGAACCCTGTCAACCAAGACAAGGTCCTCATCAAACGCGCCGCCGCGTGACTGATCTAAGATGCCTGACACCACCTGTTCATAAAGACGAGCGTTCGGTCGGGCATGTTACCAGCGGCCCGTCGAATCAAAGGCCCGAAACGACCTCTGGTGGTGGGTTGAGCCTCAACTCAAAACTAAGATCGAGCTGCCTCACAGCCGCCAGACTCAGCAATGCAAAGAAGCCGGCAGCGGCAGCCCAAGCGAGGTGTGCGCGGCTCTTCAAGGCTATCCAGAATCCAAATCCGAGCAGGGCCGCAACGACGCCTGCCGCGGGATAGAGGTATCGCGCTTGGGCTTGGAAGTACTGCAGGTTGAACTGGAAGAAAAGGAGATCGATCACGAGCCCGAAGATCAAAACCGGCCACCAGAATCCGGCTCGCTTGGCATCGAGTTCATCGCCAGATTTTTTGAAGACGCCCACCAGCCCGAGAATCTTGAGAATGCCGATGATCAGGAGGCTGCCCCAATAGAATCGGTTGACGGCACCAAGGCCCTGGTGCTCGAGGACAAAGATGTCCATGTAGCCAAACACACCGACAAAACTCTGCATGGCCAAGATATAGACCACTTTGAAGTAGCCGAAAAACCCGAGTCTTTCGATGAATGGTTCTGCAGTTGGGTTCCCGGTGAATGCCTCTTTGAACACGCTCATAGCGAGCGGATCTCCATAGAGCTGCTGATTTCGCAGCCACCAAGGAATGACAATCATCAGCGCCAGCCCCGCGGCGACGCCGAACAGCGACCAGTTCACCTTTTCAGATCGCCGCTTTGACTGAATGGCGCTGACGATAAACGCTGCCCCGATTGCCGGAACTAGTGCTAGAGCACTGGTCTTAGTGATCAATGCGAGCCCGGCGAGCCCGCCTATCAGGAGTGCGCGCTTCAGCGACCAGCCATCGGCCATCGCCCACGCTGTTGCTGCGAGCGTCCATGTGCAGAGCAGGATTAGAAGAGGATCGTTGCTCACTGCGGCTGAAAGGGCGATGTGCATCGGCATCAACCCGAACGCCGCCGCCGCCAGGGCAGGCTCCCTTCTGCCGGTTCCCCAAAAGACCAGATAGTAGAAGCCGACGATTGTTCCAGCGCCGATCAGCAGGTTCAGCCAACGGAGCTTTCGACCGCCTTCTAGAGTTTCATGGTCGGCATTGGTCAGCTTGGCCCACCCAGCCCCCAGCCAATAGTAGAGGGGCGGCTGGTGTGCTTGATAGCTTTCGTACAGATCTTCGGCACCTGGCTTGAGAACAGCAAGCCCTCCGCCGTCCGCTATGCGCGCAATGTAATTGGCGTGCTGTCGCTCATCTGGGGCGCCGATATCAGCCGCATAAGCCCAGGTTCCGTCCGAGTTTGGCTGGTTCATCAGGTAGCCGCCCTCTCGGTAAGGGGTCTTCGAGATGAACTGGCTTCCCAGTACAACGAAGAGTGCCAGGATTACGGCCAGTGGCGCCCAAGACTTCATATCTGGTTAGTTTATTGCCTAACTGTGATAAAATCCAGCTACAGAGGAACTTCCTTCCTGGAGAATTACATGATTTCTGCTGCTGTACTCGCCGTGGCGCTCGGAGCGCCCGCATCATCAAACTTTGATGCCTTTACGTCTGCCTTGAAGAGTGCCGAAGGGCTTCAGGCAACACTAAAATCGCAGGAGGTCAGCCGGGGTGTTGCCACCTATAACATCGCCCTCGCAAAGCCGAACAAGGCAAGGATCGAGACGCCGACTCGTCTTGCGATCGCCGATGGTGAGACTGTGACGATCTTCATGAAGACGAAGAACAAGTTCTTTACTAAAGAGCAGTCACCCGAAGTCTTGGGAAGCCTCTTCGACAACATGGCCTTGTCGACCTTTGTCGGCTTCTTTGACGAGACTGCCTACAACGGCGTCGCATCGGCAACGAATGGCAAGGATCGAAAACTGGGCGGTCAGATGTATGACACAGCCAATGTCACCGCTGATCGAGCTGGCGAGACGACGATGACATTCTTCTTCGACCAGCGCGACCACCTGCCGCGCAGGGTGCTCTATACGACGAAGACTCTGATCAAAAGGCAGTCTTCAGTATTGTCGGTGGACCCGCTGATCCTTGGTGCGCCAAGCGACGACGAGTTCATTTTCCATGCACCAGAGGACGCCGAAGAGGTTTCTGAAGAGAGCATGGCTGCTGGAGTCTGGCACTACGATTGGGACGAGGCGATTGGACTGGCCGACGCCGGCGACAAGCTGATGATGGTCGACTTCTTCACCACCTGGTGTGGTCCCTGCAAGATGATGGACGAAGAGGCGTTTCAGTCTGATGAGTTCAAGAAGGTCTCAGGCGACTTTGTCCTCGTGAAGATTGACTGCGAAAAAGGTGACGGCATCGGTCTTGCCAAGCAGTACAAAGTGAACGCTTATCCGACAGTCAAATTCATCAACTCAGACGGCGAGATCGTTCACGAGTTTGTGGGCTACGGCGGCAAGCAGATGGTCTTGGACGAGATGAAAAAGGCCCAAGCCAAGTTCAAAGGCTAAGGCGTTCGACCTCACAAACGAACAAAAAAGCCCCGGATGCGCTCTTAAGAGACATCCGGGGTTTTTGACGTTTTTTGGAATAGGCCTGGAGTTCTTGGGCCAAACGACCATTGTGATACGTTAGGAACCTACGGAACGAGTAAGATTTGTCCGATCCTGTTTCGGCGCAGATCGCAATGCCGGAGAGAGAGTTGGCTAGAACAGCGGAACCTCGAAAAGTGTCAAAGGCGACTGAACCCCTACCCCGAGACATCCTGACCCCCGATGACTACCGGGAGCTGCTGGATCAGCTCTACCTGGCTCGGTATTTTGACGTCCGGCTCACCAAAGAAAAGAAGAGAGGCCGTCTCCGCGGCACCCTCTACTCCTCTCACAATCAAGAGGCGATTCTTGTTGGATCGCTCTATGCGCTGCGGTCCACAGACTGGATCAGTCCGATCCACCGCGATATGCCAGCCTTCTTCCTGAAGGACATCAAGAACGGCTGGGATTCCAAAGACCGCCTCGGCATGTCGATCGAAGAGGTCTGCTCTCAGGTGTGGGGGCGGGTCGACTCGCCCGGACGCGCCAGAGACAACTGGTCTCACATCGGTTCGAAAAAGAAGCGGATCATCCACTCAACGTCGATGCTTGCTGGCACAATCCCGGTCGCTGCAGGCGTTGTTTACGCCGACAGACTTGATGGTGGAGACAATGTTGTTGTGACCTACAACGGCGAGGGCTCAACGGCGCAGGGCGCGTTTCACGAAGGCGTCAACTTTGCGGCCGTACATAAGCTGCCTGTTGTCACAGTCATCGAAAACAACCAGTGGGCGTTCGGCACACCAGCACACCTCGGCTGCCCAACAGAAGACGTGGCAGATCGTGCCAAGGGTTATGGCATTCCTGGTCTGGTTGCTGATGGCCAAGATGTTCTTGACGTGTTCGACAAAGTCTCTGAAGCTGTTGAGTACGCTCGATCGGGCAAGGGCCCGAGCATTGTTGAGTGCAAGACTTTCCGTTCGTACGGTCACGGTGACCACGATGACGATCGTGCCGTGAAGTACCGCCCGCAAGACGAGGTTGAAGTCGGCCGAAGCCGAGATCCGATCGCCGAGATGAAGAAGGTGATGATCGCAGAAGGCTTGCTGACTCAAAAAGAGGCGGACAAGCATCCAGCCGAGTACAAGGGTGCCGGTGAGGTGACCGATCACGATTTTCCAGAGAGAGTTGTTGAATTCCTCAGCCGTGGCGTCGATTTCGCTCTGAAGTCTCCGTTGCCTGATGCATCTGAAGCTCGCCGGTGGGTCTTCAAGGAGGAGGATCAGTGAGCACAGCAGTCGAGCGCAAAACGAAGAACTACCTGACGGGTCTTAAAGAGGCCATGTATGAGGAGATGGAGTCGAATCCTGATCTCATCTGCATGGGTGAAGACATCGGCCTGCTTGGCGGCGCCTTTGGTGTCACCGATGGCATGCAGGCCAAATATGGCGCTGAGCGTGTGATCGATATGCCGATTTCTGAGTCGGCAATTGTCGGCGCTGCCTGCGGCATGGCCCTCAACGGCAAGACCGTGATGGCCGAGATGCAGTTCATCGACTTCATCTCCTGCGGCTTTGACCAGATCGTCAACATGGTGGCCACCTACTGCTACCGAACTGCCGGAGAGGTGCCGATTCCGATGGTGATTCGAGGACCTGCTGGCGGCTACGGCGGCGGAGCCCTCTATCACAGCCAGATGAACGAGGCGTGGTTCTGCAATTCCCCTGGTCTTAAGGTCGTCTGTCCGTCCACACCTTCGGATGCCAAGGGCCTGCTCAAAGCTGCTCTGCGCGACCCGAACCCCGTCGTTTTCTACGAAATCAAAGAGCTCTACCGCAAGCGCTCGATTGAAGAAGAGCTGCTCGATGGCGACGACGCTCTGATCCCGCTGGGCAAAGCGAGAGTCGGCCGCGAAGGCACCGATCTCACCCTTGTCTCCTACGGGAATCCTTATCATCTCTCATTGAGTGCAGCCAAAAAGCTCGAGGAGTTCGGATTCAGCGCCGAGGTCATCGACCTTCGCACTCTGGTACCGCTCGATGAGGAGACGATCACCGAATCTCTAAGCCGAACCAATCGACTGCTCGTTGTAAACGAGGCGCCGATGACCTGTGGGTTTGCCGGCGAAGTGTTGGCTCGCTTGAGTCAGGCAGCATTTGAGCACCTCGATGCACCGCCAGCACGAGTAACCCGTACCGATACACCGGTGCCGTGGGCCACGCCGCTTGAATCGGATGTTCTCCCTTCAGTGGACGACATTGTTGAAGCAGCTCTGAAGCTCTGCCGCTACTGATTTTTGCCGAGCAGATCGGGCTATCCTTAGCCTAATGTATCTTCTCGCAGCCTCAATCCTCGTTGTGGGGCAGCCACTGACCACTCCCGAGACTGGGCTTGTCCTGACACAGTCGACCAAGCTGAAGGGTGGAGACTATCTCCTCGCCGGTGGCGCTGAGGATGGCAGCTCGCCAGCCCTCACCATCAGGGGCGACGGCATTACAGTCGATTTTGGAGGGGCCGTCATCAGGTGCTCTTCAGCCGAGATTGAACCGGACAAAAGAAACGGCGTCGGCCTGCTCGTCGAGGGCAAAAATATCACGATTCTCAACGCCAAGATCCATGGCGCGAAGGTCGGGTTGATGGCGCGCAACGCACCCGGGCTCAAGATTCTCGACGGAGACTTTTCCTACAATTGGAAGCAGCGTCTCGGCTCAACGCAAGAGAGGGAAGACCTGGCGGATTGGATGAGCTACCACCACAACGAAGAGGATGAATGGCTGCGCTACGGAGCTGGCATCTACCTGCGCGATTGTGACGGCGCCCAAGTCAAGCGGTGCACCATCGAAGGCGGCCAAAACGGTCTGATGATGACCGAAACGGACCGAGCACTGGTCATCGACAACAACTTCTCGTTTCTCAGCTCACTCGGTCTCGGCATGTATCGCAGCTCCGACAATCGGGTCGTCCACAACAAGATTGACTGGTGCGTGCGGGGGTTCAGCTACCAGGTCTATAACCGTGGCCAAGACTCAGCGGGGATCCTGATCTACGAGCAGTCAAATCGCAATGTTTTCGCTTACAACTCGGTGACTCACGGGGGTGACGGGTTCTTTCTTTGGGCTGGGCAGACCACGATGGACACAGGGGAGGGCGGGTGCCAAGACAACCTGCTTTACAACAACGATTTCAGCCACGCGCCCACCAACGGCATTGAGGCTACTTTCAGCCGCAACGCTTTTGTCGACAACCTGATGATGGAGTGCTGGCACGGAATCTGGGGTGGATATTCTTACGATTCGCTGGTCTACGGCTGCTACTTCTCCCACAATGCAGAGGCGATAGCCTGGGAGCACGGGCAGAACAACCGAATTCAGAGCGGTTGGTTTGACAGCAATCGCCAGGGATTGGTGATGTGGACCAAGGAGTCTGAAGACCCGAATTGGGGCTATCCCAAGTTCCGAGACACAGACTCGTTCGGAACCCTGGTCCTCGATTCCGTTTTTCGGAACACCTACGAAACAGCGATCTCCCTGCGTCGAGTTCGAGAAATGCAGATCAAGCGGACAGTGTTTACGTCGGTCGGCACTGCGGTAACCACCGATGAGCACAGTTCGAAGATCAGTCTGATCGATACGGCCCTGCAGGGTGTGCGTGAGCACAAATCTGCACCTGGCGTGAGTGGTCTGCCCACCCCCAAAGCTGGCGAGATGCCGTTTGAGCCGACGATGGATCCTGCCGGCAGGGTCATTCGGGATGAATCACAGCCGAGCGCTTACAGCTACGGTTTTAGGTTTGCGACACCTTGGCGGCCTCTGAACGCACCGACCCGCGCCGCGAAGGCAGCCGTTGCCACCTACCAGAAGGAGAAAGCCCCCGCGCTTCCCAGTCTGCCGAGCCCGGTTGATGGAGCTCAGAACCCGTTCCTCAGCCCGATGTCGCCCCGCGGCCGGCGCTATATCTTGGTGGATGAGTGGGGCCCGTATGACTTCAAACGGCCTCTGCTCTGGCCACGGCATGAGTCGGCATCTGAAGGCCGAAAGTCGATCACCTTTGACGTGATGGGCCCGGCCGGAAAGTGGACGCTCAGCGAGGTGACTCCTGGTGTGCACCTGGCCGTCGATGAACAGTCTGTGCCCGGGAAACTGCGGCTGGAATTCCCCGATGATCTGCAGCAGGTCAAGATCAAGATGACCTATCGAGGCGAGGAGACGATCGATTATCGCGGCGTGGCAACTCCTGCCGGAGAGCCGGTTTCGTTTGGCTGGAACCGGACACAGCTGCCGATCGCTTGGAAGGTCCAGTGGTGGAATTACGACAGCGAGACTCAGGATCCCAGAGAGCAGGAGGCGGCCTTTGCTTCGATCTTCGATGCTGATCCGGTCGCTGAAGAGACACCGGTCAATCTCAACTATGCCTGGGGCGGTTCACCTGCCGAAGGTGTCAACAGCAACCACTTTTCCACCCGTGCGGTCGGAACGATAAATGCCGTCAAGGGCCTGTATCGGCTGAACCTTACGAGCGATGATGGCGTCCGCGTCTGGCTTGATGGAAAGCTGGTCTTTGAAGACTGGACTTGGCATGCCCCGAAAACCGATGTTGTCGAGTTTGAGCTTGACGGTGAACACGAGCTGAGGATCGATCATTTCGAGCTTGATGGCTACTCAGCGTTGAAGGCTGACATCAAGCCAGTTAATTGAACATTCCCACTCCTCCGGGCAGCCCTCTTGGGTTGGCTTTCAACCCACCTGGACGACTTCAGCCCCGGTGCGGGCCATCTGCTCAGCGCAGTCAGAAAGCTCAGAAACCCGGATCGGCCTACCAGCTCTCATCGCCCGGATCGCCAGCTTCTCCATATTGCCTTTGGGGGTGATCTCGACAAAGGTCAGCTTGAGCGAAAGAGCACCCACAAGCTGGTCGCGAAGGCGATTGGCATTCCGATGAAAACCTGCATCAGGGTGAGTGAAGCTGATCGCCAGGTCGGTGTTCGGGTCGAACTGGTACCGCCAGAGCCGGGCCGAGCGGAATGTCTCCTCTTTCAGATCCGGTCCGAGCGCCTTGAACAGCCCTCGATCGAGCACGATGATTCGCGGAGCACCCCAACGCAGGGGAACGACGGCTGCCCGCTGATACTCTGGCGTGTCGTCGCCGGCGACGAGGGTTTTGCCCGCCAGCACGCCCTCTTCGGCCAGCTTGTCGATCTGCTCCAGCGCTTCATTCGAGGATTTGCGCGAGCTCATGACACAGAACGTATCGGCTTCCAACAGCCGAGCGTTGCCGTGCAGATAGAGCAGGCCGGGCGGGTCTTTCTCGAGCGCCTCCACCTGCCGGGGATAACTGGCATCGGCGGCTGTGACCAGGCGGACACCCAGTGGATCTAACCGCTCCTCCATCGTCTCGGCTTCTTCGAGCAAGGCTTCACGTTCGCCGCACCAGGATTCGGCAGCTTTGCGGGTCAATCCGTACTCTTCGCGCAGCACTTCCGGCCCGAATCGGAGGAACTCATCGTTCTTGCGCCCGAGCAGGTCGTTGCGCGTGAAAATCCGCGTGATCGTCTTGCCGCCGATGCCTGGTGTCATCGCCAGAGCGAGCGTCAACTTTCGTCGGTCGATTCCTTGCATGGGCTCCCCTCGATCGCAGCATCCAGCAGAAGCTGAACCGCCAATTCTCCTCTTGTGTTCATCACGTGTGACACCTCTCCATGCTCCGGCATCGATCCGGCAATACCTGCAGCGTAGTTTGTCACCACCGCGAGGCACCCGTATTCGATATCAGCCTCTCGCATGACAACCGCTTCGGTGGCGGCGGTCATGCCGACCAGGTCCCCACCGATCCTGTCGATCATGTGGATCTCCGCCTCAGATTCATAGCGTGGACCGTTGGTGGCGACGTAAACGGCGCGGGTCTGCACTTCAATCCGCTGGACAGCGGCAGTGTGCAGCAGGCATGTTCTGGCAGGGAAGGGATCATTCATCGGGGCGTGCTGAACATCTCGATCACAGAGTGTCAGCTGCCGCCCAGTCAGGTCGATCATGTCGCTGCAGATGGCGATTTCGCCAACCTTCCAGTCCCGATGAAGGGTGCCGACGGCTGCGCTGCTGAGGCAGGTGTTGATGCCGATGCGATTGAGGCCGTCTGCAATGGCGCGATAGTTGACCTGGTGTGGCGGGGTTTTGTGCCCGGCCGAGTGACGCTCCACTATGGCGACCTCGACTCCCTTGTGCTCGATGATCCTGGCCCTCATCGGACCGTAAGGTGTCGGACAGAGCAGCTTTCTGCCAGGAATCTTCGCCAGCCTCGTGCCGATTCCTGTCCCCCCGATGATCGCCGCCTTTGCCGCCATGACGGTTCGATTCTACCGGGGAGGGTTACTTGTAATCAGGTTTCGTCTTGACTTCGAACTCTTGCCAATCACTGTAGACCGGTCCATAAAGGACGCCGTTTTCGTCGAACAACTCCTTAGCCTGGGAGCCGCCGGTGGCCGTACCGATCATGATCCGAGGGTCGTAGGCTGCTCGAACTGAGTAGGTGCCTGGGGGGAGGTCGCCCTTCCAATAATAGAAGACAACGTTGGTGACATATTCCTCGCCTTTGTTAAGCACCTTAATGTCGGACTCATCGGCGCCATACGTGGGGCAGTCTAGAAACCGTTGGACGCTTTCCCCCGCCTTGTTCTTGACTTCGAGGCTGATACAAAGGAAGGCGGTGGCGACCGTGACTCTGCCATCTGAATGGTTCTTGAGCGTCATCTCCACTGGGCCAATTGAGTCTCCATATGCTCTTTCGGTCAAGACAACGTCATTGACGGGCCCGGCTGTTGCTGTCAGATTCGGAGTTCCTATCGCCCTGCCCGCGATCGGCGAAGAGCTGACGGGAGTGATTTGGGTTTTGCCGCCATTGGCTGTCATGCAGTCAATGGCGACCAGCACCACGATCGCAGCGAAAATGAACTTCACCCACTTCATGACCGTAAGTGTTCTTGGCTTCGCGTTTCGTTCACCCTCTACTCCAATCTAACACAGGTGCCGCCGCAATGACTCCCGGAACCGCTTCGGGGCATACTCATGCCATGCCCCAGGCGATCACGTTTCATGGAGCGGCCGAGACAGTCACGGGCTCGCGTCACCTGCTCGAGCTCGGCAAGAAGAGGGTGCTGGTCGACTGCGGCCTCTTTCAGGGCCCGCGAGAGCTGCGTGAAAAGAACTGGGATCCCCTGCCGTTCGATCTCGACCGGCTCGATGCGATCGTCCTGACCCACGGGCACACAGATCACATCGGCTATCTTCCGCGGCTGGCCAGGCTCGGCTATCGCGGCCCGATCTACTGCACTCCCGGCACCAAGTCGCTCGCCAAGATCAGCCTTCCCGATGGCGGCCGGATCCAAGAAGAGGACGCGAAGTACCACAACAGTCACGGCACTTCACGGCACCAGCCAGCCGTTCCGCTCTTCACCGAAGCCGATGCCCGCAAGGCGCTGAAGCTGCTGAAGGAGGTCAACTACTTTGAATGGCAGGAGCTGCCCGGCGGGGCGAGCTTTCAGTTCAAACCGGCCGGTCATATCCTCGGTTCAGCATTTGCCGAGATCTTCTTCAAAGATGGCCAGCGGATCATTATGTCGGGAGACATCGGGCGCTACAACCGCCCGATATTGAAGGACCCCTACGCTCCCGATTTCGGGGAGTACCTCGTTGTCGAATCGACCTATGGCGACCGGGTCCATGCCCAGGAAGACGCCAAGGGAATGATTGAGCGGATCCTGAGGCGAGCCTTTAATGACCGGGCCTGCGTTCTGATCCCCAGCTTTGCGATCGGCCGCACACAGGAGCTTCTTTGGCACATGAATGAGCTCAAGAAAGAGGGCCGACTGCCGAGCATGCCGATCTACGTTGACAGCCCGATGGCCACCGCCGCGACACTGCTCTATGTCAAGCATAAAGAGGATCACGACAAGGAGCTGAAAATCGATATGGAGCGGGGGCAGTCGCCCTTCGAATCTCACATGGTCCGGTTTGTTCGGGACAGCAGCATGTCGAAGCAGCTCAACCACATGAAGGGGCCGATGGTTGTGATCGCCGGCAGCGGAATGTGCAGCGGCGGACGCATCATCCACCACCTGAAGCACCGGATTCATGACCCGGCGACCACACTGCTCTTTACCGGCTATCAGGCCAAAGGCACGATGGGACGCGAGATCCTAGAAGGGACTGAAGATGTCTATATCCACGGCCAGCAGATCCCGGTCCGCGCGCAGATTGAGAAGCTGAACATGCTCTCCGCCCACGGTGATTCCAATGAGCTGATCCAGTGGATGTCGAGCCTGAAAGAGCCGCCAAAGAAGACATTTTTGGTTCACGGTGAACCGCACGCCCAGGAGGCTTTGAAGGCTCGGATAGAAAAAGAGCTTGGGTGGACCGTAGTCATCCCCAAGCTCCATGAGCGGCACGAGCTGCCTTAGACCATCGAAGCTGCTTCGTGGGCTGCCGCTTCGGCAACCCTCCACCGGGTCTCTTCCCGAGGGCCTTCGACCATATAGGTGATGGTGCCATCGCACCAGCCGATGCCGCGGCCGACCGAATAGTCGATTCCGTTCTTGCTGATCTTCTCTGTGCATGACTGCAGCAGCATCTGATCGAGCCGCATCGTGATGTGATAGATCTCGCCATCGACCATGTAGTCGAAGCAGGCGTAGCCGTCGTCGCAGTGGGCGCCTTCGAGGCTGCCGAGTCCAGCAAGAGTCAGGGCAGGCGGCGTAAACCCAGCTCTTTGAGTCACCTGTGTCGCCAACTGGACTGGGTCGTTCAAGGCGTACCGAATCTCTGTCGATTTCGTGCTGTTCAGCGGATTCTGCTGGCCGATTGCAAAGAGAGCGAATGCGATCACCGCCGCGGCTGCCATGCCAGGCACGGCAAATCGCTGCCATCGCCACCCGGTGGGCTCGGGATCTGCTACGCCGCTCAAGATCTTCTCAAGCTTCTTTTCTGGGAACGGCTCGCTCATCGCGGCCTTCCGTACTGCCTTTCTGAAATGCCTCAATCCTTCAAGCTCCTTTTGCGCCTGCTCGTCGTGTTTGAGAAGCTCTTCTGCTCTCTTCTGATCATCCGGCGCCAGAGTGCCGTCTTCGAACTTTTGCCAATCGAATCTCATGAGAGTGCTCCTTCGAGTTTCCCGGTGACGGGTGTCAGTCGTTTTCTCAACATTGTTCTTGCCCGGAAGAGCCTGGATCGAACGGTTCCGATCGGCACATCCATGGCGTTTGCCGCCTCTTCGTAGGTGAGCTGCT
>JALGXY010000261.1 GCA_029824495.1 Fimbriimonadia bacterium | reverse complement strand
AACTTTCGATCTGGGCGGCGGCAACATGTCATCAGGGCTCGGCTACAACGGCCAGATTCCTGGCCCAACCCTTCAGGCACGAACTGGTGATCAGGTCACGATCGAACTCTACAACGGCCTGACGCAGCCGACGATTACACACTGGCACGGGATGATCGTTGACGACGTCAACGACGGTGGCCCGGAGCTCGCGTTTGATCCAGGAAAAGGACCGTACCGCTACGACTTCCCAATCGTTCAGCGTGCCGCGATGAATTGGTATCACCCGCACCCGCACATGCTGACGGGCGAGCAGGTAAACCTCGGCCTCGCAGGCGCTTTCATCATCCGCGATGATGAAGAGGACATGCTCAACCTGCCATCTGGCAACTATGAGGTGCCTCTAGTCATCCGTGATGCCAATTTCGACAAGCAGGGCAATCTGAAGTACAACCCGCGATCCTCTGGGTTTGTCGGGAAGCACGCCCTGGTCAATGGCACGCTTGACGCAAAGCTCGATGTCGATTCGGGAAGCTACAGATTCCGCGTCTTGTGCGGCTCGAACGCCCGAGTCTTCGACCTGATGATGAGTGATGGACGACAGTTCTCCTTGATCGGCAACGACGGTGGGCTCCTCACCTCCCCGGTGACGGTCTACCAGATCACGATGAGCCCGGGAGAGCGGATCGACGTCCTGGTCGATTTCAGCGACTTAGGACCAGGCGACAAGGTCAGCCTTCAGGACGAGAGGTCCGAATGGGATCTGGTCGAGTTTGAAGGGACGGGAGCCGCCGGCTACAACTACACGGCTGCATCCCCGCTCAGCTCCATCACGCCGCTGACTGGTCCGAGCACGCCGACCCGCACCTTCAGCTTCGACGGAATGAATCGGATCAACGGGCAGGAGTACGACATCAATAGAATCGACTTCACCGTTCCTGTAGATACAACCGAGAGATGGCTGTTTACGACAGGCGGCAACGCCCCGCATCCTGTCCATGTCCATGGCGCCTACTATCAGGTTGTCTCGCGCAAGGGCGGCAGAAATGCCCTCTATCCGTGGGAGATGGGGTGGAAGGACACGGTCCTCCTCGAAGACCAGGAGGAGGTCGAGATCCTCATTCGGTTCTCGATCCCCAGCCACTACGTCATGCACTGCCACAAGCTGGAGCATGAGGACATGGGAATGATGGCCAACTTCGTCGTTGCCTGAACCCAGAATGCCGCCCTGCAGCAGTGCTGTGGGGCGGCTCTTCTTTCATGACTATCTCTTCCCTGCTCAGCCTTAGGTAGCCTCAAGCTGAAATGTCGGTCTATCTCGGAGTCGATGTCGGAACCGGAAGCGCGAGAGCCGGGCTTTTCAACGAATCAGGGCGAAACCTGGGATTTGGCGATAAGAACATTCAGATGTGGACGGGCCCAGGAGGGGTCTGTGAACAGTCGAGTCGGGAGATCTGGCGAGCCGTCTGCTTTGCGGTCCGCAAGGCCATGAGAGAGGCGAGCATGCCACCCGAGAGAGTGGTGGGAATCGGATTCGACGCAGCCTGCTCGATGGCGGTTGTTGATGCGGCCGGCGATCCTGTTGGCGTCAACACAAATGAGTCTGATGAGCGAAGCGTCATTGTCTGGATGGACCACCGGGCGGCGAAAGAAGCGGAGGAGCTTTCTGCTTCAGGCCACGAGGTTTTGAAGCATGTCGGCGGCACGATTTCGCCTGAAATGCAGCTGCCGAAGCTGCTGTGGCTCAAGCGAAACCACCCGGAGGCGTGGCAGAGAGCCGCACATTTCTTCGATCTTGGAGACTATCTGACATGGAAGGCGACTGGAAGCCTCTCCCGATCCTCCTGTGCGGTGGTCTGCAAATGGACACACCTGCCCCACAAAGGCGGCTGGCAGGAGGACTTCTTTAGATCAAACGGGCTGGAGGATATTGCCGATGAGGGATTTGAACGAATCGGGAATGACGTTCGGCAGATTGGAGCGCTCGCAGGTGGACTCTCCGAGAAGGCTGCTTCAGAACTTGGTCTGATCGCTGGCACCCCGGTCGGCACCTCGCTGATCGACGCCCATGCTGGAGGCGTCGGCGTAATCGGGGCCGAGGTGCCTGGAAGCAGCGGGTCGCTGGATCGCAGGCTGGCCTTGATCGCCGGAACTTCAGCTTGTCATATGGCCTGCAGCGCAGAACCGCGATTCATCGAAGGCGTCTGGGGGCCTTATCCGGAGGCCATGATTCCGGGCCTGTGGCTGAACGAAGGCGGCCAGTCGACTGCCGGTGCTGCCATCGACCGTGCAATTTCTCGCGAAACTCATGAGGCCGCAACCAAACAGGGCAAGTCGGCATACGAGCTGCTGAATTCGACCTTACATCGGCTCTCGGATCAGCCAGCAGTTCTGACAAAAGGGATGCACTTTCTTCCCTATCTGATCGGCAATCGATCGCCTCGGGCTGATTCTAGTCTGAGCGCGGTTCACAGCGGATTTGGACTGGATCGCAGCATCGAAGCGAACGCTGTCGAGTATCTGGCGATGATGCAGGCTGTCTGTCTAGGAACCCGTCACATTGTCGAAGAGATGAATGCTGCCGGCTATGAGATTGACAC
>JALGXY010000260.1 GCA_029824495.1 Fimbriimonadia bacterium | reverse complement strand
GACGGGAATGGGACAGCCCCAATATCGCTGGCGAGAGATTAGCCAGTCACGCAGCTTGTAGTTCACCTTGCGCTCGCCAATCTCGCAGGCCTCGATCCACTCGCCAAGGTTCTCCTGTGCAGTAGCAACGCTTTGACCTGTGTACTCACCTGAGTTGATCAGCACGCCGTCTTTGGCAGGGAAGGGAAGGTCAGGTGTTGTATCCAGGTCAGGGGAGATCACCGGAATGATGTCGATTCCGAATTCTTGGGCGAACTCGTAGTCGCGCTCATCGTGACCAGGAACGGCCATGATCGCGCCGGTTCCATATCCCATCAAGACGTAATCCGCAATCCAGATCGGCACCTTCTTGCCGCTGGCAGGATTGACTGCATAGGCTCCAGTGAAGACACCGGATTTCTCCCTCGTTGTCGCCTGTCGATCGACTTCACTTAGGGCTCGCGCCTTTATCTGATACTCCTCGATCGCCTTCTGTTGAGATGGGCCGGATGAGTCCTTGATCTGTGCGACTGCCGGATGCTCCGGTGCCAGAACGCAGAAGGTCATTCCGAAAATCGTGTCGATGCGAGTCGTAAAGACTCGGAACGACGCTGAAGCACTCTTGTGCACCAGGCCATCTGGCTCTGGCGGGGCCTCGAATGCTCTCTGGATCGTAAGGCAGGTCTCGCTGATCGACTCCATCCACGCGAGAACGCCAGATTTATTCGATTCAGAGGCAGGATCGTCTGATTCCCATGAACCGACCAAGCCTGCGAGGTGATCCGCATCAACCTTGGCCGATGCCGCAGCGTTCAGAATCGACGCCCCATCGTCATCAGGCCACATCGCCGAGTCTAAGACGGTTGAGAGTCCTTTCGAAAAATCGGACGAGCTGACAGTGAGAGCTTCCGCGAGGTCTGACCACTCTGCCCACTCAGCCGACTCTTGCGCGGCTGCTTCAACGGTCGCTCTGGCCGCTTGAGCTCTTTCGCTTGCGGTAGAAGCAGCGCCGCTCAATTCTGGCAATCGAGCCAGAGTCATCGCCTGGAAATCAGCAGAGCTCATCGGTTCGGGCAGATCAACTTTAAGCTCAAATTCGACACCGTGGCTGCGTCCGATCCAGTTTCGCTGCTGGTTCTTGATCCCTTCCGGCCAGTCGATGTCGTCCAGGTCGTCGATCAGCCTGTCAGCGTAGTCTGTGATTTTGAAGTACCACTGTGGAATCTGTTTCTTTTCGACGGGAGTGCCGCATCGCTCGCAAAGACCGCCAACAACCTCCTCATTTGCCAGCGCCGTTCGGTCGTTGGGGCACCAGTTCACCTCTGCATCATCGCGATAAGCCAGACCGCGGTCGTAGAGGAGTTTGAAGATCCACTGAGTCCACTTGTAGTACTCAGGATCGCTCGATTTGAAGGACCGAGACCAGTCGTATCCGATGCCGATCAGATCCATCTGCCGCTTGTATGTCCCGGCATATTCGTCGATCATCGGCCCCGGATGCCGCTGCCGTTTGATTGCTTCGTTTTCGGCGGGCAGACCAAAGGCGTCAAATCCCATCGGGTGCAGTACGTTGTGTCCCTGCATGTACTTCATCCGGCAGAGGACATCCGTGGGGATGTAGTTGCGACAGTGGCCGACGCTCAGGCCAGCCCCAGATGGGTACGGGAAGAAATCGAGGCCGTAGAATTTTGGGCGGTCAGGGTCTTCGCGCGTCAGGAATAGCTCCGCTTCATCCCAGCGGTCTCTCCATTTCTGTTCAAACTCTTCCGGCGCGTACCGATCCTGCATCTCCCGGTTTGTACCTCAGGCACAGGTGCAGGCCGGGCCGACTAGCCGCCGCCACGGCCGCCGCGACGCTGGCCACGATTGCTCAAAGAGCGAAGCGTCGACTGATACGCCTTATCTGCTTCACTGCGGATATCTTCAGGAAGCTCAGCATAGACGAGTGCCTTTGTTCCCGGAACATGCAGCAATTCGGTCAGGCTTCTTGACATCGTGACTCCCTCTGCAAACTCAAACCTCAGATTGATTGTTGTTCGCTTGGCTGGTCGGAACAGACTGTAGCTCCGCATGGACTGCCTGCGGTTTGCATTGGCTGGACTATCGTGCATAGCCCGTTGAGAACCTAACTGGGAAGCTGACAGCACACCATTTCTTCGCTTGTCATCGCCGTAAGCATGGAGCACATTCTCCGAGCGGACCGAAACCTTGACGACTGCGTTGGCGGGCACGCCCGAGTCAAGAATCAGAGTGCGCTCTCTTGGAGGAGGTGTGATTTGGCCGCCACCTGTGCTTGGCCTTGGATTGATTAGAATTCTGTTGGCAGCGCCCAGTTGTCGGTTAATCTGGAAGCTTCTCACGACTGAAGGCCCATCCTGAGAGTGATAAACCAGTTCCGTCGATTCCTTGGCGAAACCGGGAGCATACTGAAGCCGGATCCCCTTGTCCTGCTGAGCCTGCTTGACGCCCGACTCGCCCAAGATGGAATAGAGGATCAGGGCTTCCCGGTTCCGGCTGTTGCTTCGAACTGAGGTTGAAACATCACGGCCAAACGCACTCATGTAGATGGTCGTGAAGTTTCCACCAAAGCTCGCGATGGTAG
>JALGXY010000259.1 GCA_029824495.1 Fimbriimonadia bacterium | reverse complement strand
CTTGGAGACAGCTTTGCTCCCAGATTTACTCCGGCTGGCGACGAAATCGTGTTTGCCCGCTTCACCGGAGATACCATCACCATGTGGATGATGAATACGGACGGCAACAATCTAAGGCAGGTGACCGATGGAACCCACAGCGTCGGGTTCATGAGCTGGGTGCCGAGTCCCTAGCTATTCTCTCCTTTTGAAGGATCAGAAGACAGCCCGCAGGAGGTTCTCATGCGGGCTGTTCTGTTGCCGTTCTATGTATGATGATCTGATGTCCTTCCAGTCCATTTTCGTTCCACAGAGATGCTGATGGTCGGTCGACTTCCGCTCATCCTGACAACAGCCGCAGCAATGGCGGCATTTGCTGGCAACTCACTGATCGCGCGACTGGCAATTAGAGATGACGCCATCGATCCAATCGGATACACGGCTATTCGCTTGGTCAGTGGTGCTCTGTTCTTGTGGATTCTGCTGGCGCTGCCCAAAGGTGGTCGGCTGCCCAAATCTGCATTCGACTGGCGGGCAGCACCGGTCCTGTTTGCCTATGCAGTGCTCTTCTCGTTGGCATATCTCGATTTGAGTGCCGGCACCGGAGCCCTGCTGCTTTTTGGCTCGGTTCAAGTCACCATGATCGCCTACGGGCTGATCAAAGGCGAGCGATTCTCCGCGATCCAGACTGTCGGGGCCCTCTTGGCGCTCGGCGGCATGATCTACCTCACTCTGCCAGGCGTTGAAGCCCCGCCGCTTCACGCGGCTCTTTTGATGGCCGGTTCTGGAGTCGCTTGGGGCTTCTATTCTCTTCTTGGGGCCAAAGCAAGCGATGCCTCCCTTTCCACGGCTGCGAATTTTGTAATGACCACGCCGCTGGCAGCCGTGTTGGCTCTCGTAATGCTCCCGCAGCTATCGATGACGACAGAGGGCGTTCTGTGGGCCACCCTTTCTGGAGCAGTCACATCAGGGCTCGGCTACATCCTCTGGTATCGCGTGATGCCTGAATTGGGATCATTGAAGGCAGCGATCACACAGCTTGCCGTGCCTGTGATTGCCGGTGTTGCAGGCGCTCTCTTTCTTGCAGAAGCGATGACACCTCGTCTGGCCATATCGACTCTTGTGACTCTGGGCGGCATCGGGCTTGTTGTCTGGTCAAAGGCGCTTAAGAAACCTGCGCCTTGATCCCTGGTGGGGTCGACATCTGCACGTTGGCCCTCCACCCCCTAACCCCCTCCTCCCTTTCGCTTCGCAAAAAGGAGGAGGGGGGAGGAGATGTCAAGCAGGTTTGACCCAGACGTTGCGGAAGCGGATCTTGTTGCCGTGATCCTGAAGCGAGATGCCTGCGAGCCTCTCTGATTCAGGCGACAGACCAGCTGTTGTCTCATGCGGAACCTCCACATCGTCGTGGATCTTTGTCCCGTTGTGATAAACGGTCATCCGCGCATGCTTGATCTTCTTGCCGCCTTCCCACTCTGGTTCAGTGAAAAGAATGTCGTACGTCTGCCACTCGCCAGGAGCCATCGCCAGAGCGTAGTCCGGAGCCTTCACGCTGTAGATGCCGCCACACTCATTGTGAGCAGGTTTGCGAGGCGCTGAATTGAGGATCTGCACCTCATAGCGACCCATCGTGTAGACGCCGCTGTTGCCATTGCCTTGACCCGCCGCTCCGTTGTCATCAACGCTGAACTCAATGTGATAGTGGCCGCTTCCGAACACTGCTTTTGATTCGATTGAGCCTGTGCCAGGTTTGACCTGCATGGCCCCGTCGATCCACTCCCATTCGATCGGTTCATCGGATCTGGCCTTTTTCCATCCGCTCAGATCGCCGTCGTCACTCAGAAGCACAGTCGCACCTTCGGGCGGAGTCGACCAGGGATCGCCGAGATCCTTGATCTTGATGTTCCGCCACATCACGGTGTACGGCGGGTCAGGGTTCGCCCCGCCAATGCCGTGAACCTGGAGGCCTATAAAGCCCTTTCGAGTCAAACCATCGCGAAGATTTGCAGCGGGAACACCGTTGATCCAGGTCCGGATATGGTCGCCTTTGGCGATGATTCGATACCTGTTCCACTCGCCCTGCTTAAACGCCTTTCGAGCCGGCTCGTTAAACTCGAGGCTGTTGAGCCAGCCTCGACGGCCCTCTTCATAGATGCCTGCTGACCAGGATCGATCTGAAGGATCGATCTCAACCTGATAGCCATGAACTCGGCCATTGTTGTAGCCAGAAAAAGAGTTGCTCCGGATCTGGATGCCCGAGTTGAGCTTTGGATGGACCTTGTACTCGAGCGTCAGGTCAAAGTCGGCGTACATCTTCTCGGTGCAGAGAAAGCTGTTCGGCGTGTTGGGAACGGCTGTGCCGAGGATCACTCCGTCGACCACCTCATACTTCGCCGTCCCGCCTTTCTGGGTCCAGCCGTCGAGAGTCTTGCCGTCAAAAATCGGCGTCCAATCCTGGGCGCCTGGCAGCATCGCCGCAATTGCAATCGCAGTCAACATCTATCTTGTCTCCTCAAAAGTCGTCGCACCAGCGATAGGCTTCGATCAGCTTGATTTCGCCCTCTTTGCCGCCCTGGCTCTTTCCGTGCTCCATTCCCATGATGCC
>JALGXY010000258.1 GCA_029824495.1 Fimbriimonadia bacterium | reverse complement strand
CGATGGTCGGCTACACGCTGGTCTCCGGCGCCTCATTCGGCCGAGACTTTGTCTGCCGATTGATCGGGAGCGACAAAGAGACAAGCTGGACACGAATCGGCCTGTTTGTCGCCGGCGTGTTGGCCGTGGTGGTTGGTCTTAATGTGGGCAGCGTCGTGGCGCTCTGGTACTCGTGGGCGGGCGCTATTGTTGGCGCGCTGATGATCCCGACCTGCCTGGCGTTCTTCAGCACACGTACACCGAGAGCGTGGGTGACCACAACAGCGATGACCGCCGGGTTTGCTGTCGGACTCTGGCTGATGATCTGGGGGCAGCTAAACGAGAACCCGTATCTGCAATTCACCGCACCAGCGCAGGCCTTTGGCTATAATCTTCCTGACGGACTCGCGAATCAAGGTTTCAGCTTAGGAACCCTGCTTCCGGGCCTCGTGATATCCGGCCTGGTCATGCTGATCGGCCGAGCAATAGGAGCTTCTGATGAACGAAGAAACGATTGAAGACCAGGTGATCGAAGAAGAGACGACTGATGATCTGGAGCCTGAAGAGTCGAGCGAAGAGACAGCTGATTCAGCAGGTCCGAGGCTGATCCTGAAGAGAGGCGGAGCAGAGTCTGAAGAGGTCTTTCCGTTCTCCTGCCCAGCCGTTGTAGGGCGGTTTGATCCTTCGGTCGGTCCGATCGACATCGATCTCGGCAGCATCCCAGAAGGCTCTTATGTTTCGAGGCGGCATGCTCAGATCACTGAAGAGGATGGCGTCTTCACAATCGAAGATCTCGGCTCCTCGAACGGAACCTACGTTCTGGCAGATGACTTCGAAAAGGTCGATTCGGCGCCAATTGAAGACGGCAATGAAGTCGCGTTCGGAAACGCTCGCTTCATCTTCCGAATCGCTTAGACGATCGAGACTTCGCCGGAGCCGGCGGCCAGTCGGCCGATGATCGCAGCATGATCTCCTGCTGCGTTCAGAGATTCTGTGACGTGGTCGGCCTCTTCACTGCCGACCACGAGGATCATGCCGATCCCCATATTGAAGGCCACGTGCATCTCGTCGTCTGATATGCCGCCCTGGTTCTGAATCAGCTCGAAAATCTCCGGGGTCTCCCAACTTCGTCGATTGATGCGAGCCATGAGAGATCCGGGAAGGATTCGGCTCAGGTTGCCGGTGATGCCACCGCCTGTGATGTGTGCTGCGGCAAGCACCTGGCCTGATTCGATCAATGGCAGGACTGAGTTGACATAACAGCGGTGCGGGGCGAGCAGCGCTTCTGCAATCGTCGTCTTCCCATCCTTGAGAAGATCGCGGACCGAGAGCCCGCCTTTTTCAAACAGCGCTCGACGCGCCAGAGAAAAGCCGTTGGTATGAAGCCCATTAGAAGCGATGCCGATCAGAGCATCTCCGCTCTTGACTGAAGCCGACTTCGGAATGCGGTGATCCGCCTCAACCGCCCCAACGATGCAGCCGACCACGTCGACCTCGCCATCTGTGTAGACGCCCGGCATCTCGGCCGTCTCGCCTCCGATCAGAGCACATCCGGCCTCGCGGCAGGCATCAGCTGCCCCACGAACGACTTGGGAGAACGCAGTCTGATCCAGTTCGCTGCACCCGAAGTAGTCGAGGAAGAAGAGAGGCTTCGCGCCCTGACAGAGAATATCGTTGACGCAGTGGTTGACAATGTCCTTGCCGATGCCTGAATAGTCGCCGGCCATCGCTGCAACTTTGGTTTTGGTGCCGACTCCGTCGATGCTGCTGACGAGAGCCCGCGAGGATTCTTCGCCCAGGCTGAAGACTCCGCCAAAGCCTCCGACTCCGCTCAACACCTCAGGGCCGTGAGTCGCCTTGATGGCGTCTCCCACGGAAGATAAGGCCGACTCTGCGGCCGCAATATCAACACCAGAGTCTGAGTAAGTGAGCTTCTCTTCGGACATCTTCGCCAATTTACCACCGGACAGAATCAGCGCTTCAGGCTGCGCTTCCATTCGTCCAGTTTTGCCAGGGCCTCGAGCGGGGTCATCGTCTCAACATCGAGCTTCTTCAGCTCTTTGACCATTGCAGGATCATCGGCTGCGAACAGATTGAATTGAACGTTCTGCAGACCGGGACCGACCGCCTCTGGCATCAGTTCAGTCTCCTCGAGAGATCCGAGGACCTCCTGCGCCCTCACCAGAACAGACTGCGGAAGCCCGGCCATTCTCGCGACCTGGATGCCGTAGCTCTTATCGGTGCCGCCCGGCAGAACGCGGTGTGTCCAGACCACCTGATCACCGACCTCTTCCACGCTGACACGACAGTTGAAGACCATCTTGAGCTGATCGGCAATCGCATTGAGCTGGTGATAGTGAGTGGCAAAAAGCGTCTTCGGTCCGACCGAGGCCAGGTGCTCCACCATCGCCCAGGCAATCGCCAAGCCGTCAAAAGTGCTTGTGCCACGCCCAACCTCGTCGAGGATCACCAAGGATCGGTCGGTGCACGAGTTCAAGATATTGGCCGACTCGATCATCTCGACCATGAAGGTCGACTGCCCCAAGGCGATCTCGTCCTTTGCCCCGATGCGCGTGAAGATCCTGTCACACAGACCCATGCGACACGATTT
>JALGXY010000257.1 GCA_029824495.1 Fimbriimonadia bacterium | reverse complement strand
CCTAGAAAAGGTGAATCAGATGAACCGCGCGCTGTACGATCGGTTCTCGATCAGCCCGGGCGCCACGAAGTCGATCCATGAACGGCCGTTCTTTGTCAGCCGAACGGTGATCGATCCGTCTCACTATTCAGATGAAACAGCGGGCGAGTTTCTCGGTCGGCTCGGTGTGACACGAGAGGAGTATGCCGAATCTAGCGTGTTCTTGATCCGATCAGTTCTGATGAATCCCTGGTATTCGCAGGCCAAGACTCGAGGCAGGCACTTTATCGCGGAGCTTGTGGCCGAGCTCTATTCAGAAGCAGAGCAGATTCTGGAGTCACTCTCAGACTGATCGCTCGCTCGGTCCACCACCATCCCCCACCCACCCGCCCGTCCGGTGGTGGTGGACGAGTTTGAATTGATAGGTCAGCCTCAGGTGGCAACGGAATGAGATTCCCCCTCCTTCTTTTGCAGAGCGAAAGGGAGGGTGGAGGATGCGGACGGGAACGGCCGCGCAAGATTGATTGAAATCGCTGACTAGCCACCTAGCCCAAAGGAAAAGGAGGATTTCGGGAAAGGGAAGATGGTCGAGGAGGCGGGATTCGAACCCGCGGCCTTCTGCTCCCAAAGCAGACGCGCTGCCAAGCTGCGCCACTCCTCGACGGGCTCTTGATTGTACACCCCTCAGAAACAGCAGACGGGCCGTGCGGTCATTTCGGCACGGCCCGATTGGTCTCACTTCTCGTCGCAGCACTCGTCCGGCGGAGATTCTTCAACCGGACGATAGGCCAAGGCAACGCCGAAGTGGATCTCGCCTGGAACGCCGCCCCGAGTGATCGGCACGCGTGCGACGCCAGTCTCATCCAGCGGCGCCGAGGCAGGGCCCTGTGCTCCTCTGGCGTTCGAATAGTCGATCTGAACCTCAAAGTCGGTCGCCTCGGCTCCAGTCTGGAGCGTGAGAAGCGCCACAACAGCGCGGCAGTCGATTGTTAAAGTAGCGGCCGATCCGGGAGTGCCGGACACCGGGTCGAGACTCGTCTCGATCTGAGCTTGATAGAACTCAATGTCGATCTGACCAAGTCGGAGTCCATCTGGATCGCGAGCGGTCAGCCTTCCAGATTCAGGAGCGCCGGGCAGAGGCTCGAAGATCACATAGGATTCACGAACTGAGGTGCCGTCGCCGACCTGGAAGAACGTGGTCCCCTGGCTGATGCCGCTCGGCGATTCAATCGAGAAGACCGTGTCCTTGGGGAACGTGCCTTCGATCACGCCGTGCTGGAGTTGGCCGCCCATTGTGGCCACCGCCCTGGAAGGGATGCCGTCAGGCTTGAACTTGGTGAAGCCGCTTGTCGGCTTTGCAGGTGAGTGCTCGGGTGCATCGAGAGGAGGCGCATCGCCAGCAAACCCGTCCCCATGATCCCAACTCTCATCCGGAATCGGTTCGCCTGGCGCGATCTCTTCTGACTGAGCTGGCGGGGAGGTGCCCCGGTCCACATAAGCGCTGAGAATCGTCTGACCTGTCACGGTCTGCACCAAAATCGGCCCTGTCTCGTTGTCGGCAATCTCAGTCTGTTTGCCAGGATCGACTGTGACGGTGCCGGATGCCGTTGCAACCAAGACGGGGCCAGCCAACGAGTTGGTGAAGTGGACCTTCTCGCCCGTATCTGGCGTGATTTGGAACTTGCTTTTGCCCTTGTCTGGCGGCGGGTCGTCACCATGCGGATTCGGTGTGATCTGCGCCTTAGGGCTGCATTTGCAGTGGAGCTTTGAACTCTCGCTGAGCGGGGCGTCGCTCACAACGTCGTAGGTCGCAAGCTGGACATCGGTCGGTGTGCCGACAAATCGGGGTGCGCCGAACCTGCTGATGGCTCCAGCGGGAGAGACGCCGTGCGCGCCGCCAGTCTCCCACGATGTGCTCGTATAGTCCTGCTCCATGATCTGGAGGATGAGCCTCACCTCGTACTCGATCGTTCCGTAGGTTCTCACGGCAATCGTACAAGGGGTCTTGTTGAAGTGGTTGAGACTGATTGTCGTCGAGCCGCTGACTGTGCCGCCGATTGAGGATGAAATCGTCTTGCCGATTGATGTCGATTCGCTTCTGCCAACGGTTGCTGAAGCTGAGATCTCACCTGTGAAACCGCCCGCAGAGGCCCCGACCTTGCTTGCAATGGTCGCTGACTCCGATCGAGCCGTCTGAAGGGCCTTTGAGACGCTCACAGTTCTCTTCTTCGATCGAGTGGTCTTGATAACCACGTTGTGCCCTTTCTTGTCACAGGGAGATGCACAGCCGTTGACCTTGCAGGCCGGGCCGTGCTTGTGATTTCCTTTGTGATCGCACTTCAAGGAGCAGGTGGTTGTGCCTTCAACTCGTGAGTTTCCCGTGGGCTTTGAATAGACAGACCAGTAGATGTATCGGAGGGTCATCACATGACCGCCAGGTGCATTCGAAGATCATTTTTTGTCTCCCGGCTGTTGGTTGACAGCACTGGGTGAATTGCCTCTATAGAGATGGGCCTGGTCGCAAATGTTCCGGATCGCTGGTAATCTGGGCCTACGTGGGACTCACATTCCAGGAAGCAGAGGAGGCCCTGAGCAGGTTCAAAAACAGGGGCTGGAGGCTCGGCATCGACCGCATGCAGGAGTTCTGTGATCGGCTGGGTCTAACCGACTTTCTAAACGGGCAGCAGAGGCCCAAGTTCATCCATATTGCGGGCACAAATGGGAAGGGAAGCGTCACGCGTTTCTGCCAGGCGATCCTCACCGAAAACGGCAGCAAAACCGGCAGCAGCTTCAGCCCCTTTGTTTCGACCGTGCGAGAGCGATCGCAGATCGATGGCGATCTGATCAGCGAGGGCGAGTTCGCGCAGTTCACCGAAAAGCTCCTTTCTGTCGGCAAAACGATGGAGGATACGGAGTTTGGCGGGCCAACCGAATTCGAGATGAAGACGGCGCTGGGATTTCTGCATTGGCAGGCCCATTCGGTCGAGGCTGCCTGTGTCGAGGTCGGCCTGGGTGGGCGGCTCGATGCCACCAACGTTTTGACACCCGCCTGCTCCGTCATTGTCAGCATCGGGCTTGATCACCAAGAGCACCTGGGAGAGACCGAATCAGAGATCGCCCAAGAGAAGGCGGGAATCATCAAGCAGAACTGCCCGACGGTAGTGGGCAAGCTGAGTGATGAGGCTTACCACAGCATCTGGAAAGCAGCCTTTTCTCTCGACAGCGAGCTGCTGGTTCTAGGCCGTGATTTCCGAATTGAGAGTGCGGGCCGTGACCGATTTCATGTCTACACCGAGAGCGGGGACTATCAGGATCTCGTCTGCGCAATCCCTGGCAGGATTCAAAGATCGAACGCAGCGTTGGCGATAGCAGCCCTCGAAGCTGCAGGCTATGAACTGCACCCGGACAAGGTTCGATCGGCCCTTGCGAAGGCGGCTCTTCCCGGCCGTTTTGAGGTGATCGATCGCGACGGCACAACAGTTGTTTTCGATGGGGCTCACAACGAGCCTGCAGCAGCTCATTTAGTAGAGGAGCTGGCCCAGCGCGACTTCAGATCCCCCGTCTGGGTCTGCGGATTCATGGAGAATCATGATCCGGTCCCGTTCCTCGAACGACTTGCACAGATCGGCGGCAGGCTGATTCTCACCAGGGCATTCTT
>JALGXY010000256.1 GCA_029824495.1 Fimbriimonadia bacterium | reverse complement strand
AGAAATGGAGAAGCGTCGCCGAGAGGCTGAGCTTCCACGCCTTGCCGGCCGCCGATCTGCTGGATAGAAGGTAGCCAAACGCGGGCAAGAGGAAGATGTAGTCGTAGCCGAGATGCTGGAAGAATGCGAGGCTGGCCAGGCATATGATGGCGAGCGTCTGACCATCCTCAGAAGCTTTCGTGCGCCACGCAATGTACGCTGCGCCTGCTACGGCAACCAGAGCCGTGACCGCGAACGGCATTCCCAGGTCAAATCGCAGGATCGACATCAGATCGGCTGCACCGGAATGAGCCGATGATTTGGCGACGAGCAGAGGCTGAATCAAAACTTCTGGGCTCAGGTCACCGACCCAGGCTCCAAAGCCGATCGCTGAAGCCAAGAGGATCAGCGGAGCAATAATGAGGGCTCGGTCGCGCCTAAACAGGGCGTGCAGGAAGAAGACCGGCGCAAACGAGTACTTTGTGAAAGCGATCGAAAGGCAGGCTGCTCGCGGCCAGTTCTTGAAGCTCCAGAAACAGAGGAACATAAACAGAATCAACAGGTTCTGCTGGCCATTGCCGATCCCGTTGCGGAGCGGTGTCGACATAAGAAAGACGAAGCCGAGCAGCAGGCTCTGCTGAGTACTTAGACTGAAGATCTTCCGAACAAAGAGAATCGAACCTACAGCCAGTCCAATATTTGTGATCGCCCACATGAGCTTGGCTGCTTCAAAATCGACAAAAGCAAACGGGGCAAATAGAATGTAGAGCGCGTGCAGGTAGTTGGGGACCTGAGTCAGGATAATCGCTTCATCGACATTGCCCTGCAGATAATGTGTGTAAGGGTTGATGCCATCCCAAAACAGCACAGATGGGCTCCATTGAAAGTCTTTGCTGAGGGTGAGAGCGTTGCGAACTCCCTGCGCTGTCGAGACGAGCGCTCCGAGGCCGAGAACCAGAAGAAACACGTATTTGACGTATTTGTTCGCGGCCAGATTCGATACAAAACGGGGCATAGTCATCCGTTGTAGTTCCTATCGAGGAGTTCGTCAATGAATGCCGAAACGTCTCCACTTCCTGGATTGACAGTTGATCAGTCTTCCAGGCAAAAAGGGAGCTTACCTCAGGAGATTTTGGCTGCCGTTTTGGTTCAAAGAGCCTGATGACTGGCAAAGATCGAAGAGCCCATTTTGCGCCAGATGGAGTTTGGATATCAGGACACCCAGGCTAGTCTCACCGACTTGGCGGCGTTTCAAAACTGTTGATGGGATGAGCCACTGATAATGCGATAAAGTATCAGGATCCTGGCGTTCAACCGTTCGGTTTGAAGCCAGATTGACCTCAGAAACTTGGTGGAGGCGCGGGGAATTGAACCCCGTTCCAAAACTGCCGAATCACAAGACTCCACGAGCGTCTCCCTTGATAAATTTTTCGACGCTAAGCTCTCCCAAGGGCAGGCTGCTCGGCGCTTATCCCGTTTGGTTTCGCTCTGGAGGTCCTCGGGCGGCGTACCTCTGAGCTATTCGACCTTTGCGTCGCTCCTACTGACCCGATCGAAAGAGATCAGCGGAACGAGCTGCTAATTAAGCAGCGTAAGCGAAGTTGTTGTTTTTCGCAGTTGCATTTTTTGCCGCTTTTGAACGAGGCCAGCGGCACCTCGGCTCGCATCCTGTGGGCGGTTCAGCTCTGTCGAATCCTGACGCCCCCAAGTGTTTCTACATTATAGAACATCGGCGAACCGGCTCTGGTTCCGCAGTTAGGGCTGTCAGCCAGCCACATTCCAAGCCAAAATAATTGCCGTGAGTTTCATCGTAGCAGCAGCTATTCTGGCATCACACAGCTCGGGCGCTTTGCCCAGAATCCCGGTTCTGATGCAGGGAAAGACGGAGGTGTCGGGGGTCAAGGATGCGGCAGGCCGGTATGCACAGTACCGAGAGCAGAATGTCCTGGTGACCAACAGCGGCCGCGTTGTTGTCGTTGCACAGGGGCGCGATCCGAGTCGGTGGTCTGACCGCAGCGGACAAGACTTGGTTGTCTGCCACAGCGATGACTCGGGCAAGACCTGGTCTCAAGGGCGGCTTGTCGTCTCACATGACGATCTGTCTGTCTGCCCCAATGGGGCGGTTTATGATCCTGATACAGACACGATTCACGTGCTCTACAATCTTTTCCTTTGGGATTTCAATCTGGGCAGGAAAGGGCCGGAGAGTGTCGGCGAAGGCAGGCAGTGTCGTCAGTATCAGGTCAGCAGCTCAGATGGCGGCGTGACCTGGTCCGACCCCAAGGAGATCTCAGAAGTTTTCCCTGGCAGTGAAAGGCGGGCCGTCGTCTTCGGGTCAGGTGAGGGGATTCAGATCAAGAAGGGGCCCCATGCCGGCCGACTCCTTATGCCGGGAGGGATACAAAGCCATTGGGGCAACCGTGTTTTCTACAGTGATGACCACGGCAAGACCTGGGTGATCGGAGCAAGAGTTCCTAACCATCTGGTTAAAGGCAAGAATGTTCGCCTTGAATGTAAAGTTGCTGAGCTGCCTGATGGGCGTCTGATCATGAATGCCCGCTGCACTCCTTATCGGGCCAGGTCATACAGCATGGATGGCGGGGAGACCTGGTCACCAATG
>JALGXY010000255.1 GCA_029824495.1 Fimbriimonadia bacterium | reverse complement strand
TGAAGATTGAACATCTTCACAAAATGGCGAAGATCTACGCGAACATCCTGGTGCGGCTCTGCGTCTTGGCTGAGAAGAACTAATGTTTCGTTCACTACGCGTTATCCACAAGTGGATCGGGCTGTTCGCCTGCCTGTTCCTGATGCTGATTTCGGTCACCGGCTTTCTTCTGGCGTTCAAATCAAAGTTTGCCTGGCTGAGGCCGGAGGCGATGGATGGGCAGGAGATCAGCTCCCCTGGTGAAGTGGTCTCGATCGAACAGGTGTACGAGGCTGCGCTCGGAGCTGGCTACGCCGAGCTGAGTGAGCCAGGAGACATCGATCGACTGGAGTACAGGCCAAAGAACAACATGTTCAAGGTGACCAGCAAAGACGGCTACCGAGAGGTCCAGGTTGATGGTGCGACCGGCGAGGTATTGAGTCGAGGTCAGCGCAACGATCAGCTAACCGAGGACCTGCACGACCTAAGCTGGTTCTCAGATCCGCTGCACGATTGGGTGCTGCCGGCTGTCGGTGTTGGACTCTTCACGCTCAGCGTGACCGGCGTGTTTATGTTCAGCACGCCGATCTATCGCCGCTGGAAATTCAAGAAGAAGCAGGCGGCTGATCAAGCCGGAAGTTCTGAATGATGTCGATCGCGTAGTTGCGCCCTTTCCAGCCAATCACTTCGACATCTTTCTTTTCGAGCTCTTTATAGATCTCGAAGAAGTGGATGATCTCGTCTAGAGTGTGCTGGTTTACATCGTTCAGCGCCCGTCGTGATCCGAATCGCGGATCCTTCGTTGCGACGCAGAGGATCTTTTCGTCCGGGTCGCCACCATCGCGCATTTCGAGAACGCCCACAGGTTTGCAGTCAACGACAATGCCGGGGAAGGTCGGCTGCGAAATGAGCACAAGCACATCGACAGGGTCGCCATCAAGGTAGCGGGTCTGCGGCACAAATCCGTAATCGAGCGGATAGAAGAGGGGCGAGTAGAGAACCCGGTCGAGCTTCATCATGCGAAGCTCTTCATCGAACTCGTATTTGTTGGTGCTGAACCGAGGAATCTCGATAACAACATTGATCTCTTCCGGTGCATTTTTGCCGATCGGAAGGTCTACGAGGCTGGGCCGCTCCATGGTGCCGCGAGGATACCCATGTGACTGACCAGCGACAGTTCGTCATACTCATCTAAATGGTTGTCCACCTCCCCGAACGTCCCGAAGAGGAGTTGGCAGAGCTGCTCGAGCGGCTGGCCCGTCCTGCTGAGATCAGTTATGGTCCGGAGCCGAACCCTCATGCAGAAGTGCTGATTCATGGTCGTCCACCTGCAGATCTTCTCAACGCAATGCCTGCGATTCACTCGCTGGTTATCCCGTTTGCGGGGGTTCCGGCTGCGACGCGAGATGCGATGCTCCCGCACAAAGATATCCAGGTGTACAACCTACACCATAACGCAGCTCCCACGGCTGAAAAGGCGATTGCCCTGATGATGGCAGCAGCGAAAGGAACGGTCGGGCTTGATCAGCGATTGAGAAAAGGCGATTGGTCGTCGCGATACGCCTCTTCGACAGCTGTCTGCCTGGAAGGCAAGCAGGCGCTCGTCATCGGGTACGGCCGAATCGGGCACAAGATTGCTCGGGCCTGCCTCGGCCTCGGAATGAACGTGGATGCGATCAAGAGGACCGCGCGGCACGGCTACGATGGTGAGGTCTCTATCTATGCCCCGACAGGGTTGGGGACCCTGCTGCCGAAGGCCGATGTGGTTCTGCTGGCGTGTCCGCTGACCGATGAGACGGCCGATATGATCGGACCTGAGGAGATCGCATCTATGAAGCAAAGAAGCCTGCTGATCTCTATCGCCCGGGGCGGAGTTGTGGATGAGGAGGCGCTTTATTTGGCGCTCAAAGAGAATCGCATCGGGGGTGCCGGTCTTGACGTCTGGTGGCAGTATCCAAAATCGAAGAAAGCGGCTGCATCGACGGAGCCGAGTCGATTCCCCTATGGCGAACTTGAGAACGTGGTTCTGTCCCCGCATGTCGGCGGTGCTTGCCAAGAGACCGAGAGGCTGAGAATCGAGCATTTGGCAGAGCTGATTGCCCGGCTTCCCGATCATGCTGGCGATCACAGAGTCGATCTGCATAAGGGCTACTAAGAGGCCGCTGGACCTGGGAACATTCCTCTCGTTCTTGCAGTCTTGGTACAATTGAGGGTCAATGTCGGTGGGTGAAGTAGGGCACGAAGATCACCTCCAGAGGCTCGAGCGGATTTCACTTTCGCTGGAGCCTATTTCTGGTGAGGATCTGGTTTGGCTGGCTGAACAGTTCCAGATTCCGAAAGTCGCCAAAGCTGGCGAGTTCGGCAAACGGGGCAATATCAACCGTCACACCTATCTGATCGTCGACGAAAACGGTGACGAACACCTGCTCCAGCAGATCACCTCCGATGTCTTCAAAGACCCGGACCGGGTGATGGAGGCGATGGTTGAGTGGATCGAGTCTCAGAAGACGCATTTGAAGAGCGGTCATGCTCCCTCCTGGACTGTCTGGAAGCCGATCACCCTGATCGACACAATTGACGGCGCAATATGCCTCTCTTTGAAGGTCGCCACCGGCAGAAAGCTG
>JALGXY010000254.1 GCA_029824495.1 Fimbriimonadia bacterium | reverse complement strand
CGACGCACTTTGTAAGGACAGTTGTTTGAGCAGTAGCGGGTACCGACACAGCGGTTGTAGACCATCTGGTTGATGCCGTCTTTGCTGTGGACCGTCGCCGCGACCGGACAGACCGGCTCACAGGGTGCGTTTTCGCACTGCATACAGGTCACCGGCTTGAAACGGACATCCGGGTTGTGGGTGTCCAGCTTCTCTTCCTTGCCGCCGTCGTAGTCGCCCATGTAGTACCGGTCGATGCGAATCCAGTGCATCTCACGGCCTCGCTGAACCTGATACTTGCCGACAGAAGGAATGTTGTTCTCAGACTGACACGCCAGAGTACAGGCGTTGCAGCCGGTACAAAGGTTGAGGTCGATCGTCATCGCCCACTGGTAGTTGTCCTCCGAGTGGTCGTGCTCTGAAGCGTCGTAGAGTGACGGCGGCTTGTCGCTGCCGTGATCGTCTTCGCCGCCGTGGCCATCATCTTCTCCGTGGCCATCTCCTCCGTGCAGGAAGTCTTCGAGTGTCGCCTCCTGAATAACATGCCGGCCAGAGTCGATCTTCGATGACTCAAGCGCGTTGTGGAACTGGACGTTCGCGACCTCATACAGGCCCTCAGCCTTTTCGAGCTGGATGCCGCCGTAGATCGAAGCGTTGACGTTGCTTCGGAACGGATAGACGTTGAAGCCGCCGCCCTTTTCAGGATCTCCTGCTGTGCCGTTTGCGCCGCCTTTCGTGCGGCCATAGCCCATATGAAGAATGACTGTGTCATCAGCCTGGCCGATGTTCTCGGCGACCGGCATCTTGATCGAACCGCCGCCGCCATAGGACATTGAGGCCATCGTTCGGCCGTAGCCGATCGCATAGTTGACAACATCCGGGCTGCCGAACAGCTCTTTTCGCCTCAGGTCAAGCTTCTCGGCCGTGGCAGGGCTTAGATAGATCGCGTTGTCCCAGGTGAAGTTGGTGATCGGCTTCGGAAGCTCCTGAAGCCAAGGGTTGTTGGCGTACCGACCGTCGTAGATGGTCGGGTCGGGCAGGAACAGAACTTCGAGACCGCTGTTTGTCGGCGGAGCTTCGATTGAATCTGCGTAGCCGCTGACGACCGACGCCTCAATCGACTCTGCGGCCGAATCAGGGACCGTGCCGGAAGCAAGAACGTTTTTCCAGAAGATGTCGAATTCACTCAACATCACGCCGCCCTTAAGCTGCGGCTCTGAATCACCAGGATCAGCCTGCGGGGCTGGTTCGGGCGTTCCCTCTGCAGCTGCCGCCGGAATAGCGACCGCACCGCCGGGCTTGTTTTCAGACCAGTAAGCCTTAACTGCCTCTTCACCAGAACGATGAGTGCTGTTGACCGCCTCCATCAGCTCAATTGCTGACTTGGTCTCATACATCGGCTCGATGAGCGGCTGAGCAATCGAGGCTGTGCCGTCGTAGGCGACACCGTCGCTCCACGCTTCGAGGAAGTGCGACATCGGCATCACCCAGTTGCACATCTCCGAAGTCTCGTTCTTATGCATCGTAAGATGCGCCGAGAACTTGGCGCTGCTGAATGTCGAGCCAAGCTTCCAGTCTTCTGGTGTTGTAAAGACGGGGTTGCCGCCCAGAACCAGGATCGTAGCGCTGCTGAGAAGAGCCTTGCCCCCCTGAGTTGTAAACCCGCGAAACGCCTGATAAGCTCCAGCCTGATCTGTCTGCTGGGGCAGGACGGGATCGGTCAGAACGACCGGGCCGCCGTGAGCACCCAACTTTTCATTGATCGCATGGACCATGCCGTGAACCGTCGGGTTCTGCTGATCGCCAACCGCCACAACAGCTCTTCCGGGTGCAGCCTCGAGGTCATGAACCAGAGCATCCATCCACTTGGCATCGACGCCTTCCGGCAGTGATGCAGACCCGCTGATAACTCCCAGCCGTGAAGCAAGAGCCCGCACAAACGCTGCAATCAGCGAAGGCTTAAGCGGAATTCTATGATCTGCATTTGCGCCGATCAGTGTCGGCCGCGACTCAACCGCATATATACGATTCATCTTGCCGCCGTTGTGCTCAACATCTCGGCCAGCCATGATGTCGCGTGCATAGCGGACCGGTGCAGGACTGATCTGCATCAGGTCGCTGTCGACCGCCAGGATGACGTCAGCCTTTGTGAAGTCGAAGTAGGTGTGGACATCTTTGCCGAACGCCTGCTTGGCGCCGGTTTCGACGTACTCTCGGTTGACCGGCTCGACCTGATGCCATGCAGCACCAGGCACCGAATCTACAAAATTCTGAATCTGACCGGCCAGCGTCGGAGAGCTGACGATCTCAGAAAGAACGATGATCGGACCACCTGCTTCGACAGAGGCTTGGATGCCCGCTCTAAGATCATCCAGGAAGTCTTGCCAACGTCGCGGAGATCCGCGGAACTCACCGATCTTGTGTCGATCCGGATCGTAAAGCGACATCGTCTCGGCCATGTCGATGGCAGAACAGCCGCCACCCGAAGCTGGGTGCTTGGCGTTGCCTTCGATCTTGATCGGACAACAATCTTTGTCTGCGGAAGCAGCCGGCAGCCTGAGGCCAGGCCAGCCAAAGCCAGAGAGCCGGCGGTCAGCTTCAGGAAATCTCGACGATCGAGATTCTTGAGGTCCTTGCGATGAGGAAACTCATCGCCAACCCACTGCGTGAACTCGGGCGCGTTCTGCGCATGCTCCACACCTTTCCAGGCTGATCGGCCTTTCGACATTTTCTTGAGGTCGCTCATATCGTTCTCTGCAGCCATCAGCGATGGCAGATGTAGCAGTCCTCCAGATGTGAGATGTTGATGTCTCGTTCCTGAACCATCTTATGGTTGGCGTCTTTCGGCGCCTTTTCGGGCTGACTCATTGCGACTCTGTATTCAGCATCGCTCAGCGATTCGCCGGCAGCGAGTTTGCGGTAGATCTCGAACACCTGCTCTCGCGGCGTCAAGGTCTCTCCATCTTCAGAAGATTCGATCGGCACAATGAACTTCTCCGGATCTCGGTGACAGTCGAGACACCAGGACATATGCAGGGTCTTCTCTTTCGAAGTGATCTGCATCTCTTGAATCTGTCCGTGACAGGTGTTGCAGCTCACGCCTTTTGCAACGTGAATGCTGTGATCAAAGTAGACAAAATCGGGAAGCACGTTCACCTTGTTCCACTCGATCGGCGTGCCGGTCGCTTCGCTCTCGCGAACTGGTGCCAGCAGCGGGTTCTGCGCCCATACCTGCGAGTGGCAGGTCATACAGACGTCAGTTGACGGCACGCTTGCAACTGGGCTTTCCTCCACCGTGTGATGACAGAACCGACAGTCGATCCCCAGCTCATTCACATGGTGCTTGTGAGAGAACGGAACGGGCTGGTCAATCGGATTGCCCACCCGCGTGTTGTACGGCGATCGAGTAAGACCCGATCCGCCCGCAAAAATGACGAACACCGTAACCGCGGCCCCCAATAGTGAGACCGTTGCCATTGTGTTCGCGCCAGGCTTGAAAATTTGTGCCATCAGCCTAGGCTCCTGCTCCGTTGCCTTGAATCATCATGTCGTCTGTCACAGAAAACCATGGCGCCCTAATCACTGCATCATCCCCCTGTCAATTGCCAGGACGATGAACATCAGAGCCAGGTAGGCCATGGAGTATTTGAAAAGCGCTCGAGCTCTCGGCTTGTCAGTATGCCTCATGAGCTGAATGCTCTGCGCCACCAAAATCAAATTGAGAACTCCAGCACCAATAATGTAGACCATTCCGACCGCCTGCTGGAAAAGCGGAATTACGGACACAAGGGCGGTCAAAAATGCGTAGATCGTTATCTGAACGACTGTCGCACGCTCACCCTTGACAACAGGCAGCATCGGCACACCTGCTTTCGCATAGTCTTCTTTGATCAGAATCGCCAGGGCCCAGAAGTGGACCGGCGTCCACATAAAGACCAGGGCGAACAGCATCCAGGCGTAGAGGTTGAGCTCGCCTGCGACGGCTGCATAGCCGACCAGTGGGGGGAAAGAACCGGCCGCTCCGCCGATTACAATGTTCTGCCAGGTGCGGCGCTTCAGCACCAGCGTATAGATCAGAACGTAAAAAGCGAGGCCGGCCCAGGCCAGCAGGGCAGCGAGTACATTCGCAGCCAGCGTCAGCACAGCAAACGAACCGACTGCAAGAATCACCCCGAAGATCAGAGCGTGCTTGACCGAGATCCGCCGATCTACAGTCGGACGTGATGCCGTCCTCTCCATGGCGAGATCAAGATCGCGCTCAATCACCATATTAAAGGTGTTGGCAGCACCGGCCGCCATGTAGCCGCCGATCGTCACCCACAGCACCATGGTCCAGTGCGGCCACTGCCCTTCTGGCAGATACATAGCGAGCACTGTTGTAAACAGAAGCAGGCTGATCACCCGCGGTTTTGTCAGAGCTATATAGTCTTTGACAAGCTGTCCAAATGACGGCTTCTCTTTCGGCTCTTCGGGCTCATTAGCAGACATCTCATTGAGCTCGACCTCTTTGGGCCGAGTTGCCAAAACGCAGATCGACAGA
>JALGXY010000253.1 GCA_029824495.1 Fimbriimonadia bacterium | reverse complement strand
AAGGCAGACACTTTGGCTACGCTTGGTGTGCTGGCTGGGTTGATCACTTACCACTTCTCCGGCTGGCAGCCGCTGGATCCGCTCGTAGCCATTGCATTTACGGCCGTGGGGGCGTTCTTTGCCCTGCGCCAGCTCAGAAAGGTAATCCATCCATTGATGGATGGGGCGCTCCCGACAGAGCAAATCACTATTATTGAGAAAACTCTGGACCAACACGAGCAAGTCAGGGACTATCACAACGTACGAACAAGAGATTCTGGTCCGAACCGGTTCGTCACCCTTCATGTGCTTCTGGATGACGATTTGAGTTTTGTCGCCGCGCATGACTTGGCAGAGCAGATTGAGGACGAGTTAGGCGAGGCGCTAGGTGGCGCGTCGGTCATTGTTCACTATGAGCCTTATGAAGCTGAAATTAAGCATCGTGCCTTAGAACACGACTAACTGGCCAACAAATCCCTTCTAACTCCCCGTTTCCACGTGTTTTCAGATTCAAAACGGTAGACGTAGTCATTCCCGCGCACCATCTACTCCCTTCTTCATTCCTTAGAAAGACCATCAGAGGTTCGAGCCGTCAGCTTTGCGAGGTGTAGAGCATATACAGCCACCAAACCACAGACGGTAAGCACGAGCACTAGTTTGATTCGTAGGAGCACGCCGACTGGGACGGCGATCGCCGCCAGAAACAGCAGCCAGGGGGGCAAAGCTGACCAGCTCTTGTCCCTGACTAGCACGGCCGAGCCAATGCCGATGAGCAAGAACGGCAGGAATACAGCACCGTACCCTAGAGCGTCCTCCCCCGGGTTAGGAGGATGGTTCGGGTTGCTGGCTCTACCTACCCCGAGGGCAAAGACGACAACCAGCCCAACCGGCACCAAGGCCAGCCCCAAATACAACAGGACCCTTCCGATGACGTGGGTGCCCTTCATAATCCAAGCGTCTCCGATGGCGAGGCTGGAGTCTACTGCCTTCGAGCTGTGAATCGGGCGCACCGCTCAGTACTTTCCGTTTTGCCTTTTCGCGGCCCGCTCCGCCAGCTCAATCATAGACCGCATATCGGTCGACTACTTCTCCGCTTTAAGCTCCTTTTCCAAGAGCTTCGCTGCTGACCCCAATTCTGACCCCACGCACTCCCCCTAACTCTCCACCAACTCCCCTCTAACTCGCTGTTTCTACGTGTTTTCAGATTCAAATAGGTAGACGGAGTCATTCCCGCGCACCAAGACCTCAACTCTCTTGTTAACAACGTGTCGAGAAAATTCACCGCGAGGGCAAACGAGATCAGAAGTTCCTCGCTCCGCCTTCAGTTGGCAGCCTCGCCAGCATAGACCCTGCTCTCATCGTTGAGCCTCCGCAGGGCTATGAAGTCGGATACGTGCCGATCGTCACCCGTCAAGGGTGGGCGCCATAGAAGCAGTAGGGGCGGCTGGTATTATGCTCGATGCTGCCATCACGGACAGCATCTGAGCCATCGCCTCTCCCAGGCGCAGGCCAACCTCCATGTAACTCTCTACATTTCGATTGTAGTGGTGGCCTTGGCGAGGATTGGGGGAGACCTCTGCATCTCGCCACAAGTCGCGCGCCTCAACCGAGGCGACGTTTCCGGCAAAGTCCGGGTGCTTCTCCCTGTCGCCCACGGCGAGCTGCGCCTCAGCAATCGTCAATCCAGGCCCTTTCAGATCCCAGCCGCCAAACGCGATCGTCGCCAAAGCAAACTTCGCCTTAGGGGCTTCGTAGTCTCGCCTCAGGGTCTTGATCAGTCGAACAAGGTTCTGCTCGTAGCGGCCAGCATGAACCGGGTTCTGATCCTTGTGCCCTTGCCACCACACAAACCCCGCGATCTCATAGCCCTGACCTTCGTACCCGGGCATGATCTCAGAGAGGTTCGCCAGAGCGGTCTTCGCGTTGGTCATGTCGTCATCGTACTGCTTCCCGGCGTACCAATTGACTTCTTTCTTCGGCTCCCCCTCAATCCAAGAGTCAGGCGTTTCCTTGTAGCCTGCATAAGTACGACCTTCGACGACGTATCGCTCGCTTCCCGGCGGGAGCAGATCCCAACCGAGGCTACGGTTGCCGATGCACGACTTAAGCACCAGAACAGGCTCATCAAACAGCTCGCCCATGACGTGACCGAACCCAAGCTCTGGCCCGATCGCGCGCCCATTGTTCGACGTCGCGCTCAGGAAGCTGCCGCGCTTTGTGCGGGCGTCGTAGTAAAAGACATCATCGCGCTGAGCCCACTCACCTGAATCATCGAGCAGGTAAGGATACTTGCCGGCCCTGGTCAGCGTGCGAAGCGTCCCTGGCTTGGTGTCCGGATTGATGTCCCCCATCCCGACCATGTTCGACTGCCCCATCAGAATGAAGACCTTTACCTTCGGTACTGCTGGAGGTACGACCTCTACCACTTCGATCGAAGTAGAGCTAACATCCCCAAGGATTGCCGACATCGCAAGAAGAGCGCCAGAAAATCTCATTGTCGATCTAGGACCGCCTGCCGTCGAAACACATGACCTGAGTTTAGCATCGAGCGGACGACAAAGCACGCTTGCATCGGTGGACAGCCAGCTCTATCTGATCAGATTCAAGAATGACACCTACCATAAATTTATCTGACCCCAATTCTGACCCCACGGCCTCTCCGTAACTCACCGCCAACTCCCCTCTAACTCGCTGTTTCTACGTGTTTTTAGATTCAAACAGGTAGACGGAGTCATTCCCGCGCACCAACTTCACGCTGAATCCTCAACCCAGGGATCAATCCTAATCCCTACGCGTGATTCCCAACCAACTCAGAGGTCATGAGTGCACGCGAGTAGACGTGCGCTTCTACAACGCGTGAGCTGAGCTGGCAGTCCTCGAGACTCACCAATGTTGCAGTGTCCAAATCGGAGTAGCGGTGCCAGCCGATCGGGCGATCATCACCGCCATCATTCAGCCTTCCATCCACGACAAACGTAATCAGTTTCGCCGGGAAATCTACGACGACGGCAACCTGGTGCCTGCCTGGTCCGATCATGCCGACATCGCTGGACCAAGTCACATGCCCTCCCGACTTGTCAGTCAAATCGAACCTGATTGAACCGCCCTCGCTCGTCGTCAGCACAGCCCCGGCGCGCCTTCCATTCCGCGAATCGAATAAGACTTGGCCTGGCTTCATTGACGTTAGATCAAGAGTCAGGTCAAAGGTCAGCCCCGAACCGGCAGGCTGCTTCACCCGAATTCCATCGCTGCTCCAGACGAGCCCATTCTTGGTCCTCCTCTGACTCGTGTGTTGGCTAAGAAGTGCCCTCAGGAACGACTTCGGCACCTCATGAACTCGGGCAATTGACTTGTTCGTTTCAGTCAGCCAGACTCGGCCATCCTGCTCGATCAGATCTGGGTAGCTGAACCTTCTCGCGATCTGGTTGTCGTAGAGCACCACCTCGGGCTCGCTCCATCGAATCACACCTTGCTTCTCGCGGCCAGCAGAGAGCCAGGCCACATCCCGGCCATCAAACCCTAGATTACTGATTTTTCCATGGTTGTGAAACCAGAGCAGATACCTGCCATTCTTCAGCTTCCATACCTTCGCGTTTGCCCTCGGATTCTTTATGACTCTGCCGTCAGAAAACCTGGCTGGCACCGGCTCCGACCATGTCTTCCCTCCGTCCTGCGAGATCGACTCGGCGACCACACCCTTCATGTTCCTGTAGACCATGTAGAGGCTGCCTTCTGCATGCATCGGCGCTGTCACATGCTCCGCCTGGATCTTGAACTCTGTGTCAAAGGCAGGATTGCGGATTCCGACATCCTGCGACTCTGGCAGAAGCTCCCAACTGATCTTCCGAGCATCACCCTCAGTAAGGAGATTTGGAGATCTAAGCACCCAGCCTTCAGAATGGGTGGGGTGGCCAGGAAAGTGGCCGACTTTCGTTAAGGAGAGAAAGACGCTGCCGTCTTTCACCACCGGCTTAGCGACAGACCAGAAGAGCTGAGTCTCGCGCCGCAGATCACCCTCTGGCAGCCTGGCGAAGGCGTTCTCCCGATCAACTCTGGTTCGCCTGATGGGAACCCTGTATCGGCCTCGTGACCAGCTACTGCCTCCATCGTCTGAGTAACGAAACGCAAGATGCCCCAGCGTGTCCACACGATTTGTTTCGCCAGGCACCCCTGTGAGATGGTCACCATTGTAGGTTTAGAAGCAGTAGATCCTTCCCTGCTCGCCGATGCCAGGCACGAATATGGGAGTCGCCCAAGACGACTCAAAACCGTGCGGACCCGATCGCTCAATGTCGGCGTGATCTGTCCAAATTCGCCCCTGATCTCTGCTGATCCGGGAGACGACATGCTGCCCTGGTGCGCCTTCGTGCGAAGGATTGGTTGTTAAGGTCACAACCCAGTGGCCTTCTGCGTTGATCACTACGTACGGCTGATCAGCATAGCTCTCGTCCGGAATGACCAGGCCATTTTCAATGTTCCGCCAGTCAGGCTCATCCAGAGGCGCAAAAACGTGCAGAAGTAGCACAACGACCATGAGCGAATCCTACCTGCTAGTCAAGTCAATCCTTGAACCTTGTGCGTAATCTGGAGTCGTATTGCAAGACCTGACTTCAATTCAGACCCAGCACACCATCCCCAATCTGAGGCAAATAGAGCCGAACAAGGTTCAAACCCAGCTGAAAACCCAAAGTGAATGACGGCAGATCCTTCCGCGAATTGCATTGAAGTCCCGGATAAAAGAGGCCAATTATTGATCGTTGCCTTGACATCAAGACCCCGATCAATCAGTTCTGGTTGGTGAATTGGCCTACTATCCACTTTTGATCGCCTGGGCAGCGAATTTGCCACTTAGCGTAACCATTGGCAGTCCTGCACCAGGTTGAACAGAGCCTCCACAATAGGTCAGGTTCCGACACTTACGATCATAAATACTGGCAGGAAACATGCCCCACATTCTGTGACTTTCCTCCAGCCCATAAATAGATCCACGATAATTATTATGGTTAGATTTGAAGTAGACAGGAGACTGAACACGCTCAAATTCTATCTCACTCTGTTTCCAACTGATTCCACGAGAATGAATCTGCCTGTCAATTCGGGCTGAGAATTCAGAACTCTGAAAATCCCAGTCAATACCAGGCACGATGCCCGGACACGTGACGACCGAGAAAAGGTTTTCACATCCAAGTGGGGCAGAATCAGGATCGGACGCTGAGGTTCGGTTAACATATACAATGGGCTCGTCTGGAAAGCGCCCCTGATCATAAACCATCTCAAATCCTGATTTATAGCTTCTTGGAATAAAGATGTTGTGATGAGACAAGTCTCCTAGATTTTTGCAGATACCGCGTTGAACAGTGAAGTAGCTATAGCTGGGCTCCTCCTTATGTTCAATGCCTCGTAGTGACTCGAACGAGAACCTGTCCATGTTGCAAATGACGTGATCAAACTTCAGAGCCTCACCAGTATTGAGGCGGACTTCTGATATTCGGTTTCGCTCTTCTATTACCTCCACTACCTTAGTCGATGTCTGGAATCCGACGCCGAGCTCCAAGGCTAGTTTGTAAAGAGCTTTAGGAATTTGTCTGACTCCACCATGTGGAAAGTACACTCCCTTGCTAAGCATGTAGTACGGCAAGATTAACGAACTTGGTGACTGAGATCTGTAGCTTTGTCCGCTATACGAAGGAAAGCCATAAAAGAAGGCTCTCATCAAGTCAGATTCAAACAGTTTGTCAATTTGCCTTTTGTACTCCCCTCTTGCGCCAAGCTTGTATCCAAATTTCATCAAGTCGAAACTCAGGAGTTGGTGAATCTTGTGAATCGGTTTATTAAAGACTGTATTCCAAAGCAACGGTTCAACCTCTGCAACCCGCGAAAAAAGTTCACGAAGCGACTCGGCATCGTTTGATGAGATTTGCGAAACCAAATCGATACACGCTTTATCATCTGAGGGGAGATCCAAGGGGTTCATACCTTCAAAGAAGACCCTACAGATTGGATCAAGACGCTTGAATCTCAGGTAGTCTTCCATCTTTCGTCCAGCATCCTCGAATACGGCCTTGTAGACTTCGGGCATGACAATGATAGACGGCCCGGGATCAAGGCTGTACGATCCGATCTCAATTCCTCCAGCTTTGCCGCCAATCACCTCCCGTTGTTCGACAACTGAGACTGAGTGTCCCTGCAAGCGCGCATAGATAGCCGCGGAAAGTCCGCCAACGCCTGATCCGATAACAAGAACATCAAGAGGCATCTAGAGCCTCCCAAAATTGATGTGATTTGACAACCCTAAGTTGACCAAGGGATCATTGAGGAAGGACCTGCCTGCCAAAAAGCTGATTTGAGGGTTTGTGGGCTTGATGAAATCCAAGGCTCTACTATAGCGGATTTAGAGGTTTTAGCCTCCCCATTCCGGCACACGAAGTCGCTCGTGACTCCTCCTGACTCCAGTGACCGCTCCGTGTCTTACGGACCCATTCAGGGAATCTCCCCCGTTCTATGACGTAGTAGGCAAAAACATGCATCAACTCTTTCAAGCTAGAACAAGCTTGCCTAGACCAATTCAGGAGGTCTTCGACTTCTTTTCAAATGCAGAACACTTGGAAAAATTGACTCCCAGCAGTCTTCGGCTCCAGATTTTGACGCCGACTCCAATCCTGATGAGGCCTGGAACGCTAATTGACTATAAGATTAGACTAATGGGAGTCCCCATGAATTGGCGGACGCGGATTTCGGTATATGAGCCGGGAGAGCGGTTTGTGGACACTCAGATTAAACGTCCTTACAAGTCTTGGGTACACGAAGACCTGTTTCAATAAGCTGGGCGCGAGACAATTATGATCGATACAGTTTTTTACGACATCGGATACGGTTTTATGGGAAGAATCGCAAACAGACTTTTCGTCCGAAGGGAAATAGAACGGATCTTTCGGTATCGGGAGCTTCAGATCAGGCGTGAACTTGCACTCTACGTGGAGTAGCCGGCTCTTGGAAGAGTATGGGCATCAGGAACTCCGTTTACTGGCTGACGTTGCGGCCTTTCCATTCCAGGTCACCGCGACGCCACTTGATGTCCGAAGTAATGAACGAGAGACCGGCAATTGCCAGTACAAGCGGTGCAAATAGTGCCGGCCATACGGTTCGTTTCACCGTGAGCATTGCTGCCAGCATCGCGCCTACAGAAATGAGATAGAGCCAGATGCTCGACACTGCCAAAACAGCAAGCGCAAAGAAGAGCAATCCGACCGCGTAGGTGCTCGGCCCTGGACCCAAAACATGCACAGAATTCTTGAGATAGCCTTTCCATGCATCTGATCCTGTTTCGTACATTCTTACTTTTAGGATCTTAGTCAAATTGAGGACACTTGTCTTCCTTCGCTTCTTGGCCAGAAGCCTGCCGATCCCGACATCCTCCAGCACTTGATGCTTCACTTCAACGTACGGATCGAAGTCGTCCAAAGAAGAGCTGCGCCAGGCCATAAACTGGCCATTGGCAAAGTGGGGCCTTCTATGTCCGCTCAGCTCGACCAGCCAAAATGGGCAAGAGCTGAGAATCAGCCAGGGTGACCACGCGCCAAGCAGAGGCTCCCAGCCGGCGCCCTCCTGCAACGTCGGAATTCCAGTAACAAGCGTCGCTTCCTTATCAGCTCTTGACAAAGCCGCTGAGATATCGCCTGTGACTTGAGCATCAGCGTCGATCAGAACAAACCAATCAACATCCGTCTTCTTGGCGTATTCAAGTAAGTTGTGACATGCCCAGTTCTTGCCCCGCCATCCGCTCGGTGGCCCGCCGTGGTAGCTGATCAAAGTAGCTCCAAGATCTGCGGCAACCTTTCCCGTTCCGTCCTCCGAGTCATCATCGAAGACAATCACTTCATCAGCTTGGCGCACCAGATCCGGAAGAAGCCTGCGAAGATTCGCCTCCTCATTTCGGGCAGGAATCAATGCAATAAACCTGGCAGTTCCCTTGTGCCTTGGCTTCGGCAAGAAGACAGCGGTCAGCAAGATTTGAGCTAAGCTAAGGAGGAATAGCCCGGTGCCGCATGTCTGAATCCAAGAGTCGATACCAGTTGTCTGCACTGTTGAAAGTGAACCTCTGGGTCACTGGTTTTGCGGCGATCGGCTTGATTCTGGAATCCCAATTAGGGCTGAATGGAGGGCCATTTAAGCCTATTCTATCCGCTTTGATGATCCTAAGCGGATCTGCAGCTTCAACAGAGTTCTTGTGGCGGAAAGCTGGGGGCTGGAGAATATGTCTCTTCGTTCTCAGCATTGGCGCTGCCAGCGAAGTCTTTGGCCTGTATTTCGGGCTTCCATTTGGCCAGTACGCTTATACGCACGAGTGGCAGCCTACGCTTCTGCTGCCTGGCGATGTTCAATTCCCTCTCCTTCTGCCCTTCGCCTGGCTGTTGATAGTAGCCTCTGCATGGTCGATCGCATCAATCTTTAGAAAGTTCAAGGTTTTCATAACAGCGTTGATCGCCATGTTGATTGATCTGCCAATGGAGTCAGTAATGACCAAAAGCCTTCAATATTGGCAATGGTCGGAGCAAGGACCGCTGTTCGGCGCGCCGATCCTAAACTCGTTCGGCTGGCTGCTGACTGCAGGTTTGGCCGCCGCCATCATCTCAAAATCTGCTAGGGCAGAGCCTGAACCACAAATCGGGATGACCGTCCTAACGGCGTTTACTGGATTCTTGTGCCTGGTAGCGTTTGCCGCACCTACTGGCGACGCATCTGGAATCACGCTCGGCGTCATTTTCGGCGTACTTGTAACTATGTGGTCTGTACGCGGCAAGACTAGGTCTAGCGGTGAACGGCCTGGTGATGTCATCCGACTTGGAGTCGTCGGGGCCGGAATGGGTGGCTTGGCAGCCGCATTGCGGCTTTCACATCTGGGTTACGAAGTTACGGTTTTTGAGAAGAACGAGTTCGTAGGCGGCCGCAACCACGCTCTCCAAGTCGGGGAATCATCGTTTGATGCAGGTCCTACACTACTCATGATGCTTGAGCCACTGAAAAGGCTGTTTGATGATATTGGCGAGGACATAGACACGCAATGCCCAATCGAACTAGTCGATCCAGGATATCGGGCTTTCTTCGCCGATGGCCTCAGGCTCGATGCCACGCCAAACACGGCCAAGATGATCGAGCAGATCCGTCGCATCAGTACCGAGAAGGATGCACATTCCTTTGCTCGGCTTGTTGGAGATCTCTCCTTACTCTACTGCGAGTCAACTGATAGGTTCATTCGAAATCCATACCAGAGTCGCCTCAGTCTATTAAAGCCATCCTTGCTTGCAACTGCTGTCAGGCTCGGCGTTTTTGGAAGCCTTTGGAAGAACGTTGACAACCGGTTTGAGGATCCGCGTCTCAAGATGCTCTTCAGCTTCCAGTCGATGTACCTTGGACTCTCTCCATTCGAGGCTCCTTGGGTTTACGGCTCCCTCTGTTATATGGAGTACGGCGAGGGTATCTGGTACCCGAAAGGCGGCATAAATGCCATTGCTGAGAAGCTGAAAGAGCTCGCTGTAAATCGAGGTTGCCGTTTTCAATTTGGCGAAGCCGTCACCAATGTGACTGGCAAGTCGATCCGCCTCGAATCGGGCGAAACCAATGTTTTTGACCAAGTCATTACTAATGCAGACCTGCCCTATGCGGCTAAGGTGCTTGTCGGCTCGCCGGTAAAGCGGAACCTAGAGCCCTCGTGCGGAGCACTGATGTTCTATTGGGACTCAACTGATCCGGCTGATCAGCTCCTTCATCACAACGTCTTTTTTGGCGGCGATTATCAAGGCAACTTCGAGTCTATCTTCAAGCATCGCACTCACCCAGAAGACCCTTCGTTCTACGTCTGCGTCTCCTCAAAGACAGATCAACAGAGGTCTTCAGCCTTCGGCTCGAATATCATGGTGCTTGTGCCTTGCCCGGTAGACCAAGAGTGGTCTAAGGAGACGATCAACGTGTATCGCGAAAAGGTGATTCAACGACTAGAACACGAGATCGGTTTCAAAAGCGAATCGATTCAAGCCGAGCACATTAGAACTCCAGATGAATGGTCAACCCTGTTCAATCTAGATCGTGGATCTGCATTCGGAATAAGCCACAAGTTAACTCAAAGCGCCTTTATGCGGCCTTCGCTAAAGAGCTCACACGATCCCAACCTGTTTTATGTCGGTGCCAGCACTAATCCGGGAAATGGGATTCCAATGGTACTGATCTCTGCCGAAATGGTCACCGACCTTGTTGTAGGAGGCACAGAGTGATTGCTCCGCCTCCATTCCTTGCCAAGAAGATAGTCGAATCAAATCTAAGAAGCCGATTTAGAAGAATTTTCTGGAATCCGCCTGATTTTGAACTGCCAAAGCCGTTGATCTTCGCAGCCAATCACCACACGTGGCACGACGGATTCTTGATGTTTACCGCTCTCAAAGCGCTTGGTCTAGAGTCACGCTACTTGGTACACGATCATGGAGCAGCCGGACTCTTTCACTCTGTTGGAGCTATTGCCTGTCCGCCAGATAATCCGGCAGCGGCGGCAAAGGCTTTTCGCACCTGCTTGACTGATCTTCGAAATGGAGTCCCGCTTGTGATCTTCCCTGAAGGCGAGCTCCACCAGCCGCCAGAGTTATTGCCGTTTCAACCCGGATTGGCCCGATTTAGCAAACTTGCTGGCGAAGCGCCGGTATGTCCCGTTGCAATCAAAACTGAGCTGTGCAAGCATGAACGTCCAGAAGCGTGGTTGATCTTCAGACCGCTGATACCTTATAGTGATTCCTTGACAGCAGATGTTTTTGCGAGCATCTCAGGGGCTCTTTCAAGTCTCAGTCAAATTCAGCATCAACGGCAATCAGGTTGGAAAGTCCTGGTCGAAGGAAAGAAATCTGCTCATGAGTGAACCCGCCCCCATCGATTCCGTGACTGCTCCTCCTCAAGCGGATGATTCAGATCACGAGGTGTGTCGACTCCTGCACAAGGAGTATGGAACCAGCTACTACCTGTCATCTAGATTGTTTGAACCAGAAATTCGCAAGGGAGTTGATGCTATCTATGGCTTTGTTCGTGTACCTGACAACTGGGTCGACCTCCCAGGGGCAGGCAGTTCTGTTCAGACTTTCGAGAAACTTTGGACTTGGCAGGTTAAGATGCGAAGTGCTTTGGCCGGGAAGGAGGTTGATGAACCAGTGCTTAGAGCATTTGCTGAAACGGTGCACAAGTTCAACATTCCTCATGACGAGCCTTTCCTCTTCCTCGAAGCCATGAACATGGATCGAAGGGTTGATCAGTACGACAATTACGAGCAGCTGAAATCATACATGAGAGGCAGTGCTGTTGCGGTCGGCAACATGATGTGCCCCGTCATCGGTGCGCCCACAGATCAGGACACGCTGGACCGAGCCAGATGCTTGAGCGAAGCGATGCAGATGACCAACTTTCTTCGGGACATCAAGGAGGACTTGAGTCTGGGCCGCGTCTATATGCCAGCCGATGAACTCGATCAGTTTGGTCTTTCGAAAGCAGATCTCGAAAAGGGTTCTGTCACGGACCGATTCCGACGCTTCATGGAGTTCCAAATTGCGCGATGCCGCGAGCTGTATCGTGAGTCCGAGCCAGGCATTGCAAGAATCCCAGGCAGGCAGGGCAAAGCCGTCTTTTGCGCTCGAGTGCTCTATGCTGAGATTCTAACGGAAATTGAAGACCGAGACTTTGACATCTTCACGGAGCGAGTCAGGGTGCCCCGAAGCCGCAAGTTTGCCAAGGTCCTTCAAGCTATGTTCGAAGGGCGGCAAGTATGAGAGCAGGTCAATAGATCAGACTCCAACACGAATTTTGCTCTGTCCAGTTAACTTGAACTATCATTCTTGTGCTTGACCCCAATTCTGACCCCACGCACTCTCCCTAACTCACCACCAACTTCCCTCTAACTCGCTGTTTCTACGTGTTTTCAGGCTCAAACAGGTAGACGGAGTCATTCCCGCGCACCAACTTTCTCTCATCTTTCCTCAATCTTCCTCTCCTGTTTCAGCGTATGATCAGGCAGAGATGAAATTTGCCATTGGAGCACTTATCG
>JALGXY010000252.1 GCA_029824495.1 Fimbriimonadia bacterium | reverse complement strand
CGTGACTCTGGCCAGTACATCCGGACAGAAGTGATTGATGGCCGACCAGAGCACGTTTTGCTTGACAACTCCGGACCTGGCGCCCTGGTTCGCTGGTGGTTTACGGCGAACAACAACGGAACTCTCCGAGTCTATCTTGATGGCTCTACCAGGCCAGTCCTGGAAGGGAAGCCAGCAGATTTGGTCGGCGGAGACCTCATTTTTTCTGAACCGTTCTCATTTAAAGCCTCAGACGACTCGACGAATCCCGACTGGCGTGCCCACAACCTCTACTTTCCCATCCCCTACGCGAACGGGTGCAAGGTCACCTGGGAGGGAAGTCCAAGCTACTATCAGATCGGTTATCGCAGCTACGAGTCAGGAACGCAGGTCAAATCGTTCACCAAGGATGATCTGGCATCTCACAAACGGGCGATCTGGGAAGCGGCCAATCATTTGACGGCAAAGACGCGGTTCATTGTTGGCCGCGAGACTCGACAGTCAGATCCAGTCACTCTTAGACCGGGTGAGAAGATGACGAGCACTCTTTCAGAGGCTTCCAGCGGCGCAATTCAAAAACTGACCATACAGTTTGAGGCAGAGAACTACCAGCAGGCACTCCGGTCTCTCGTCTTGTCGGCAGAGTTCGACGGAGAGCAGACTGTCTGGATTCCGGTTGGGTCGCTTTGCGGAGTGGGCTACAGCGATGAGGACAACAAAACCTACTTTGTAGAGGTCGATGCTGAATCAAGCACTCTGACGTACTGGTACGAGATGCCGTATCGAGAAAGAGTTGACCTCACCCTTTCAAACTACGACGACCAGCCGATCACGATTAAGAAGCTCAACTACACGACCCGTGTGCGCGCCTGGACGACGGATAGCCTCTATTTTCACGCCACCTGGTTTGAGGATCGAAACATAGAAACTCATAAGCGCAGCGACCTGAACTACGTGACGGTCCAGGGCGCAGGCCGATATGTCGGAACGTCGATCACGGTCTTCAACACCTGCACATTGCCAAACAACCAGACCTGGTGGGGAGAAGGTGACGACAAGGTCTATGTAGATGGCGAGACGTTTCCATCGATCTTTGGGACAGGAACCGAAGACTACTTTGGCTACGCCTACTGCCGGCCGCAACGGTACTTCACACCGTGGATATCTCAGCCAAGAGGTGAAGGCAACAAGAAGTGGGGCTACACCAACAACAATCGTCATCACATGCTTGATGACATCCCATTCCGATCATCGCTTCAATTTGATATGGAGATCTGGCATCCGTTTCGGAAGAACATGAACTACGCTGCCGCCACGTTCTTCTATGCAAAACCAGGATCCATGGTGAACGTTGCGCCAGACCCTGCTGGAGCGTCACACAAAGTGGCGCTGCACCGTGATGACGTTTTGGCAGTCGACAACCGATAGGTGGTGAATCCTCCACCCCTTCAAAGGGGAAGGAGTGCACCCTAGGATAGACACCATAATCATGATTATCAGAAGCTATGTAGGTTAGAAGCCTGGTCCCCTGCCCGAGTCACCGGTACACTTCAACCGCTCCCCCTCTTATGCTTGAGAATCTGACAAAACGTATGGCGGGTGTCTTCAAGGGGCTCCGCAAGAAGGACCGCCTCTCGGAAGATGACGTCAAGGCCGCGTTGCGTGAAGTTCGCATCGCCCTCCTCGAAGCAGACGTTAATCTCAAGATTGCCAAAGGATTCGTCAAGAGTATTCAGGAAAAGGCCACCGGCGCTGAAATCTACGGCGAGCTGAATGCCGAACAGACGCTCATTAAGATTGTCAGAGACGAGCTGGAGCATCTTCTTGGTGAGGAGGTTCGCTTCAACTGGCGTCCTTCTCCGCCAACCATCATCTTAATGGTAGGCCTGCAGGGATCAGGAAAAACCACCACAACTGCAAAGCTGGCCCGGCTCCTCATAAAGGACCAGAAGAAAGTCATGCTGGCAGCGTGTGACGTACAGCGCCCGGCGGCTATCGAGCAGCTCAAAGTTTTGGGTGAGCAGATCGGGGCTGAGGTCTACAGCGAGGACGGCAAGAACCCTGCGGCGATCGCCAAGAATGCGATCAAGCGGGCCAAGCATATGTTCTCCGACGTGTTGATCGTTGATACGGCAGGTCGGCTTCAGATCGACGAACCGCTCATGGATGAGCTGGATCAGATCCGTAAAGTGGTCAATCCGGATGAGGTCCTTCTGGTCCTCGATTCGACGACAGGCCAAGAGGCAGTCAATGTTTCACAAGCCTTTCACGAGCGGTTCTCGCTGACAGGCGCCATCTTCAGCAAACTCGATGGCGACACTCGCGGCGGCGCTGTATTGAGCGTCCGTGAAGCGACAGGTGTTCCCGTCCGGTACATCGGTGTTGGTGAGCAGGTCGAGGATCTGCAGCAGTTCCATCCCCAGCGCATGGCCGAGCGCGTCCTCGGCATGGGTGACGTCATGGGGATCATTGAGAAGGCTGAAGAGGCATTCGATCCAGAAGCAGCTCAAGGCCTCGAATCGAAGATGCGCAAAGGGCGTCTCGACTTCACCGATATGCTTGAGCAGATGCGGATGATCAAAAAGATGGGCCCGCTGAAGAACGTCGTTAAAATGCTCCCTGGTGCCGTAGAGATTCCCGATGAGGCT
>JALGXY010000251.1 GCA_029824495.1 Fimbriimonadia bacterium | reverse complement strand
ATGATTATGGGTGTTGTTATGCCCGACAACAATTTCCTCAGTTATCTGCACCCGTTTACGGCGGTGCCGATGGCATCGATGGACGGCTCAACCGACTACGTGCCTTTTGAATCGTGGAGAGTCTGGGTGACGGGAGTGCCGACCTGGTTCCTGCTCGGGATTTTCCTCCTATGGAAGTCGGCGGTTGTATTGGACAACGAGAGAAGAGGCGGCACTGGTCTAAAGAGACCAGCAAAGAAGACTCAGTTAGTGGAGGAGACAGATGCTTGAAGTAAAGGGACTTGGAAAAGACTACGGAGAATTGACTGCGGTAGGGTCACTTGATTTCGAGCTGGATGCCGGCGAGATTTTCGGTTTTATCGGCAGCAACGGGGCAGGAAAGACGACCACGATTAAGATGGTCTCAACTCTCCTAGAACCTACCAGGGGGACCGCTATCGTAGCGGGTGAAGACATCCTCAACAACCCGCTGGGCGTGCGGATGAACATCGGCTATATGCCGGACTTTTTTGGTCTCTATGAGGATATCAAAGTCTGGGAGTATCTCGACTTCTTCGCAGCCCTCTATCAGGTTCCTGGCAAGGAGCGAAACGGTGTCATCGACACTGTGCTTGAGCTGACCGATCTGGTCATCAAGAAAGACTCCTTTGTGTCATCTTTGAGCCGCGGCATGCAGCAGCGGCTCTGCTTGGCGAAGTGCTTGGTGCATGACCCCAAGCTTCTGCTTCTTGATGAACCGGCATCGGGTCTCGACCCACGGGCTCGATCCGAGCTGAAATCGCTTTTGGCCGAGCTCGGCAGCATGGGCAAGACGATCATCGTCTCCTCACACATCCTTTCCGAGCTCGCCGACTTCTGCACTTCGGTTGGGATCATCGAAAAGGGTGAGATGCGCGCAATCGGGCCGGTGAAAGAGATCACCCGCAGCCTGCGCGAGCACCATATCATCGAAATGAAGCTCCTCTCCGCCCCAGATGAGGCCGCAGAAATTTTGAAGAAGCTGGAATGTGTGCGGCAGGTGCACATCCTTGGCTCCTCAACACTGAAAGCAGAGTTTGAAGGTTCTGAAGAAGACCAGGCTGCGACCCTCAAGCACCTGATCGATCAGGGTGTCCAGGTTGTGACGTTCGAAGAGAAAGCGGCCAGCCTTGAGGACCTGTTCCTCCAGGTGACCGAGGGGGCTGTTCAATGATCGCTTGGCTGACCGAGCAGGGCCGCACCTATTTCAACAACGCTGGCTACCGAAAGGAGTACCGGGTTCAGCTTCGTGGCCGCCGCGCGCCCACTCTTTGGGCTTCGTTCCTGATCACGCTTATTCTTGTAGTGTCGATCAGCTACGGCAATTCAGTCAGCACCTACTCAACATCTGTTGTTCAGCTCCAGGCAGAACTGCGAGGCCTGTTCGAGATGATGATGGGGACCCTCGACGCGCTCGTGATGCTGGCAGCTCCGATCATTGGCACGGTTCTCGTCTTGAACGAGTACCAGAACCGGGCGATCGACCTGATTCAGACCACGCCGAACACAAACAAGTACTTTCTGATCGGGAAAGTGCTGAGCGGCTTCAGGTACATCGTGATGCTGCTCGTTCTTTCGCTGCCGCTCTCTGCGGTCAGTGTTGTGATGGGCGGCGCTGCGTGGTACGAGGTTCTGGAAGCGTACTTTATCGTTGGAATGCGCGGACTGTTCCTGATGTCGATTGCGATGCCGATTGCGATCGTGACCCAGAGCACGATCAAGTCGATTCTTGCTTCGTACGGGATCCTCCTGGTCATCACGGCGCTGCTCGCCTCAACGCTCGCGATAGGCATCGGCGCAATGATGACCGGAATGGGTCCCGGCGGCCAGATGATGTCGCCATTTGATGCGATCGCTCCGTTCGGCTCGACGATCTCGATGGGCAGCACGTATGAAGTGTTTGGATATGATGTGCCTGCCTGGGCTTGGAGCCTGATCATCACCCTGATTCTTGTTCGGCTCTGTGTGGCTGGCGCTGGATCGGCGATGTCCCGAGTTGGCGGCAAAGACGTCGTCACTTTCCGTGTGATAGCAGCGGTTGTCACAGTGATCTTTACGGCTGTCTTTACCGCATCCATGGGGCTCAGCATGACGATGGGCGGCAGCTATGGTGTGCTGGATGGCCAAGCTGCGGCCGGAATCTTGATGTTCATGCTTCTGCCGCTGATCTTCTGCCTGACGTTCTTGATGTGCTGGAGCTACTACGGTGATTCGAAGCACCGACCTGGAGCTTCGTTTGAGTACCGGAAAGCGTTCAATGGAGACAGCTCAGGCGGGCTGCCTTATACAGCTCTGCTGATTTTCATCGCAATATCAACGATTTTGATTACAGCTGTGTCACTTGGAATGGATATCGGTAAGGAGGCCTTTATCCGAATGGCAGCGGTTGGTTTTGGCGTGATCTTCTTAGCCTCTTTGGGCCGAATCGCCTCAGCCCTAGGCAAGAGCGATGTTGCCGCAGCTCGAAAGATGCATTTGGGAGCCATTCTTCTGATCACGATGGTGCCGATTCCTGTTCTTTCGCTGATTCATGCGATGACAAATTCGTATGGATCTGTCAACGAAAGCATCTTTGGTCTTCATATTTTCGGGTCCCTCTTTGCCGACGAT
>JALGXY010000250.1 GCA_029824495.1 Fimbriimonadia bacterium | reverse complement strand
AAGCACCAAAGAGAGATGTCGGAGTTTTCATCAGGCTGAATCCGTGTCGCTGTAGCGACCTCTAAGAGAGCTTTGCCATGAGTTCTTCCAACACTTGATACAGATCTGGCGGAATTGCTAGGAAGAAAAAAGCCCCTCTTCCGACAGAGTCGAAAAAGGGGCTTGGGCTGCTGATTCCTAGAGAATCAGCGTCCGATGTCGTTGTTTGGATCACCCACTCGACTGAGGTCTTCAACTGTGATTGAAGTCACGGATGCCTCCTCCTCGCCGATCTTGATCGCCACAGTGTAGGTTCCGCCGGCTGCCCGAGCCCTGCGGCTTGGTCTCCAGGTCACCTTGTTGAGACCTGCATTACCCGTCGCGTTGAGGGAGGCGACCAGTTCGTCATCCGGCGTATAGATGCCAATTGACACGTCATCGGTCGTTGCCTCTTTGAGGTGATAGTAGATATCAGCACTCGGGTGAGAGTTTCGAGCAACGAACTCTCGATCACCGCCAAACCAGCTTCCACCGACAAAGCCGAGCAGGTACATGTTCTGCGGCTTGCACAGGAAAACATCTTTCTCTCGGTTTTCCGCTGTCAGCTGTTCGAGTGGGGAGAACGGTACGGTCCAGATTGAGCGGCCGTGGGTTCCCACGATCAGATCGAGTTCGCGTGGATGAATCTCCAGGTCATCGATTCGAACCGTTGCGAACGTGCCGTCGCTGTATTTAGTCCAGGCCTGTCCCCGATCGACTGAGACAAAGAGGCCGTATTCGGTCCCCAGTGCCAGCAGATCTGGATTGTTCTGCCCTTCAACAATCACGCGGATCGGCAGGTCAGAGTCAAGACCCGCACTCAAGGAGGTCCAGGTCTGCCCATAGTCTTCTGTCACGTAGACATAGGGCTTGTAGTCGTTGAACCGGTGACCATCAAAGACGGCGTAGGCCCTTCCTTCTTCATGTGCGCTTGCGATTACGCGGCTCACCCAGGTCGAGTAAGGCATTTCTGGGACATTGAAGGAGACCTCTTCCCAGGTGTCCCCATCATCTTTGGTGATATGGAGCTGACCATCATCGGTGCCCACCCAAAGAAGGCCCCGTTTGATGGGAGACTCGCTGATCGTATAGATCGTGCAGTGACGTTCAGCACCAGTATCTTCCGGAGTGACGCCGCCGCGGTTCTGCAGTTTTTCGGGATCGCTCGTCGAAAGATCAGGGCTGATCACTTCCCAGCTGTCGCCACGATTGACCGACTTGAACAGCTTGTTGCCGCCAAAGTACAGCGTAGTGTGGTTGTGAGGGGAAAGGTGAATCGGAGCTTTCCAGTTGAATCGATACCGCTCACCTTGCGGCGCGCGAGGTCGAATGAACCGACGCTCACCGGTCATGATGTTTGTGCGTTGGAGGGCGCCGCCTTGTGACTCAGAGTAGACCGTCTTCCAGTCCTGAGGGTCCACGACGACATCAAAGCCGTCGCCACCGGTGACAAATCGCCAGTTGGTCCAGCGAACGCCTCCCTCTTGAGTCTGCGTCGGGCCGCCCCAAGAGCCGTTGTCCTGGAGGCCGCCGTAGACCCAATATGGCTTTCGCATGTCAGCGGTGATCGCATAGAACTGCCCGAGGGGCATGCTGTTGATATGCTCCCACTTCAGACCGCGATCTCGAGACTGTGATACACCGCCATCACTTCCGACGATCAGGTGATTGTTGTCGTTGGGGTTCACCCAGATCGCGTGGTAGTCGACATGAACATTGATGTTGGCGACCTTGAAGGATTCACCCGCATCATCTGAGTAATGGAACTGGGTCGCAGGCAGGTAGATCCGGTTGAAATCGGTCGGATCCTGCATCGGCTTGCTGAAGTAGAAAGGTCGGGGGTTGATGCTGTTCAGTTTCTTCCACGATTCGCCGGCATCTTCGCTTCGATAGACACCGCCTTCTTCTTTGTTTTCAACAGACGCGACCCAAACGTTCGGTCGGCTCTGCATAACAGAGAGGCCAAAGCGTCCAATGTCCGTTGTCGGCAGACCCTTGGTCAGTTTTTTCCAGTCCTTGCCGCCGTTGGTCGTTTTGTAGAGCGCACTGGCAGGTCCGCCAGATTCCCAACGCCAGGGATAGCGTCGTCGCTGCCAAGCAGCCGCGATGATCGTGTCCGGATCATCAGGCTTAAGGATCATTTCGATGATTCCGGTCCATTCATCGACAAAGAGAACCTTTTCCCAGTTTTCGCCGCCGTCGGTAGTCTTGTAGACGCCACGCTCATCGTTTGATCCCCACAGGTGTCCCAATGCACCCACATAGACTGTATTCGAGTCGGTTGGGTGGATGACGATTCGGGCGATTTGTCGAGTCTTCTTGAGGCCGACGCTCTTCCACGTTTTTCCGCCATCTTCGGACTTGAAGACACCATTGCCGATTGTCGTTGAGTTCCGGCTGTTCTGTTCGCCGGTTCCGGCCCAAACGTGATCTGGATTATTAGGATCCACCGCAACCGCACCGATCGAGGAGCTGGACTCCTTGAACATAACAGGTTCCAATGTGATGCCACCATTCACGGTCTTCCACACACCGCCAGAGGCTGTGCCCACATAAAAGATGCGGGGCTCTTTCTCATAAACTGCCAGGTCGCTGATACGACCGCCCATCACT
>JALGXY010000249.1 GCA_029824495.1 Fimbriimonadia bacterium | reverse complement strand
CGGGGGTGAACAGGCGCGCCTGCTCTTCAGGCAGAAGTTCGACGCCGCCCATCGACTTGACCAGACGAGGCTTCATCATCACACCTTGGTTGGCCACAGCACCGAACATCGAAGCTGCCTGCAGCGGAGACATGCTCATCGACTGCCCCCAGCCGACCACCATCAGATCTCGCAGCCGATTCTCAATTGTAGAAGCGATGATGCCAGTTGAAGAATGGGGGAGGCCAGTTGATTGCGCTTCAAAGACTCCCGCTTTCTCGTAGAGCCCTCTCAGCTTCTTTGCGCCGATACGCTCAGCCCACACTGATGCCGAAACATTGCAGCTCTCAGCAATCGCTAATCGAGCATCTGCGCCCGGGAAGTACTTGCCTTTGTGATTCTTGATGTGTGGTCCAAATCTCCCTTCTCTCTTCAGCGGTCCAGAAGCCTCCTCGAGCTGTTCATCGAGAGTGACGACACCTTCGTCCAAGCCCAAGCCTAAGGTCAAGAGCTTTACCATCGAGCCAGGTTCAAGGCGCCCCTGATGCGCCAGGTTAAAGTAGTTGGCCTCGTCTGCTGGAGCAGAGGGGTCAAACGTCGGCCAGTTCGCCATGGCCAGAACCTCGCCCGTCTTCGGGTTCAGGACAACACCCGCACCATGCTCGGCAAGGTTGTATTCGACCGCGTTCTTTACAGCCGCCTGCACTCTTCTCTGCAGGTCGGCGTGGATCGTCAGCTGGACAGAGCGTGAATCTGATTCGCTGATCTGTTCTCTCACGCCTGGAGTCAAGCCGTTGAGGCTATCGGGGAGCTCGCCATCCAGCAGATAGCTGTCGAGCCCCTCTTCGATGCCGCCCTGGCCTCTCAGCCTCTGATTAGATTCAGTGCATGATCCGAGCAGGAGAGCTGTGGTCTCTCGCAAGGGAAAACTTCTGTATGGTGAGCCGATCCTCTCGAGACCGCCAGCATCCCAACGGACAGCAGATGCCCGAACCAGATCTGCTTCGTTCTTGTCCAGCCTCAAATCCCACACAGCACGACTCCACTCGGGAGTATTAACGAGCTCCTGAAGCTCAGGAACGGCGATGCCGCTGATCTCTGAGAGCTCGAGCAGGAACGCCTGGCTCGATGGCGAATTCTTGGAGTTCAATGCGACGCCATAGGCGCCGTCTTCACGGGCTAGAATCGCCCCATCGGAGGACCAGATCGATCCACGGGTCAACTTCTGCCGGTTGAGAGCAGCCTGCCGGGTCTTGTCGAGATCTCCCCAGGCGCCAGCCTGCTTGGCCTGACCAAACAGACCGCCGACCAAGAACAGCCCTACGCCGCAGAAAACGATAGTCAGTCGACCCGACTCACTCTTCTTCAACGGCCGATGCCTCCAGCTCTTCCAAGCGGAGTTCCGGGGAGAATGAACGAGCCATTGCCTCGACTCCGGTTACAGTTGCGACCGCTGTATTGTCGAGCATGGCCCGACCGATGCGCTGATCGGCGATCTCTCGCCTCCTCTGAAGATCGTCATGCCTCTTCTCTGCTTTGGCAAGCTGAGTCTGACCGACCAGCGCTGAGACCCCAAACAGCCCCCAAGCAGCCACCACCAGTGCGGCAATAGCAGCCGAGGCGCGCCGGCGGTCTTTCGCCACCGCCGAAATCCTCCTCGGCTTCCTCCTTGTCCTGCTGGTCGTTTTGACTGATGTCTTTGAGGTCCTCATCCTTGATCTCCTTTCACTCTTCGCAGCGAACGCATTTTTGCGCTGCGGCTGCGCGGGTTTCGGCGGGCCTCTTCTTCCGTAGGGCCGACCGGTTTTCGATTCACTTCTTCAAATTCGCTCTCTTTGGCCAGGGAGCGCATTGCCCGCTTCACCTGCCGATCTTCGCCTGAATGGTAGGCAAGCACGGCCATCACACCGCCGGGCGCCAGACAGCGGCCAGCGTCTTCGATCGCCGCCTGCAGCTCATCAATTTCACCGTTGACTGCGATCCGTACGGCCTGGAATGTCCGGGTGGCGGGATGGATCCTCTTGTCTCGCATCTTCGCCGGAATCGCCGCCAAAACACAGTCGGTGAGATCGCTTGTTTTGCGCAGAGGCTGCGACTTGCGCCTCTCTACAATCACATGCGCGATCTTCTTCGCCCACCTTTCATCGCCATGATCCCAAAGGATCTGCTCGATTTCGCCTGCGCTCGCCCGGTTCAGCAATGCTGCTGCCGGCTCGCCTTTCGAGCGGTCCATCCTCATGTCGAGCGGACCTTCAGACATAAAGCTAAAGCCCCTTTCGGGGTCATCCAGGTGGATGCTGCTGACGCCCAGGTCGAGGAGGATCGCATCAGCGTTCAATTCTCGGCCCATCTCTTCGGCGTCCTGCTTCAAAAAAATGGGCAGGGCACGAAAGTCAGAGTGGTGCAGTCGTACTTCAACATCGCCAGACTCCTCCAACCGTGCCGCTGCCCTATCTAGCATGCAGCTGTCCCAGTCAAAACCTATCAGCACTCCACCCGGTGCAATTCGCCTGCACATTTCGAGTGAGTGACCAGCCATTCCGAGCGTGCCATCGACGGCAACCGCTCCTGCCTCCAGCGGAAAGACCGCCATCAGCTCGTCCATCATCACAGGTTCGTGGCGAAGCTCAGTCATCACTCTTTGTCCTCGACT
>JALGXY010000248.1 GCA_029824495.1 Fimbriimonadia bacterium | reverse complement strand
AGACTTAACGGGGAAGGGTCGGCTGTTTATTCCATCCCAAGTGATGCGGGAGTTTGCTGTAAACCGGGCGAACAAGGTCGGTGAAATTTTTGATTCTTTGAAAAAGCTCGAAAGCCGTCTTCAGATTCCTGAGCAACCGACAATCCCAATTCTTGACGGTCTGGAAGAATCGGCTGCGATGATTGCCCGTCGCAGGGAGGCTGAAGTCGCGGTCAAGGAGTACAAGGGTGCTGTACGAGAAGCATTGAAAACAGTTCAGTCATGGAGCGCTGATGATCCTACCTTTACTATGTACAGAGGCGTGTTCAACAAAGAAGTGGTTGTTTCAGCGAGTGAAGAAATTGATGATCTGGTTAGGATGGCTGAAGAAAGGTATCGACTCAAGCTGCCACCTGGATATAAGGATTCCGGCAAGGTTGACGGGGGCATTGGTGACTTTCTTATCTGGAAAGCGATTCTATCATTAGGTGCCTCTCGTAAGAAGAGCCTATTGTTCATTTCAGGTGATGATAAGGCGGATTGGTGGCATCGTTCAAACGATATCCCGTTATTTCCAAGAGTGGAGTTGATTGATGAATACAGGCGCGCTTCGGGTGGGAAGGCGTTTCGCATAGCATCTCTATCAAGATTGCTGGAGCTTCACGATGTGAAGGCAGATATTGTTGAGGCAATTCGGGCGCAGGAGGCAGAGGATCGTCGACCAATTAGGAGGGTGCTTGAATGTCCATATTCTTCGAACGAATTCACCTATGCATTTAGAGACGTACAGCCGATTACTGGGATGCCGGTTTGCCCATTCTGTAACAGACACTTTCATGCCCACATTCATGGTGACGAGGTAGTTTGCAGGGCTAGGAACCAAAAGAAGTCGTTCGATATAAATGCTGACATGCATGAGGCTCGTCAGCTGGTGGTCTGTAGTTCTTGTGGCTTTCCGAATCGGATAATCGGCAAAATGGCGCATGGGGATATGAAGATTCAGATGTGTGATGAGTGTGATAGGCAAATGATGTGCGTGTCTACTGATTCAGGAATTGTGGATATGTGAGTAGTCGGTTCCAAAATGCCTGCCGCCTATTCAAGGTCCTTCTCTAACCTTGTACTCACAACTGTTCTCAATTTACCCTTGACTATGTTGAGATTGGGTTGTCGCGCCGTCCGCCACCATCCCCCACCCTCCCTCCCTCCGGTGGTGGTGGACGGGATTAGATGTGAGTCCCCCTCTTCCATTGTTGCGTTGCGAAATGGAGGAGGGGGTGCAGGGGGTGGAGGTTCTGCGAGACCTCTTTGCCAATGCAGAACAAGTCCCCCTCTCCTTTCTCCTCTTCCACAAGGTGAGAGGCAGTGGCCCAGTGAAACGCCCAACCCTACTGGGGTAGTACTGGAACTGAGGCACGAGAGGATGTCACACAGGCCAAAGAACGTCCGGAACGCGATTAAGCAGGACATTGTTCAGTTCGCAATTCCCGGTGTGCTTGTGCTTTTTACTGAGCTCGTCTTCCTTGCCAAAGAGGGCGTGAGCGGGTTCTGGGGTGACCTCTGGGGCGTGATTTCTCGCCCGAGCAGCATGGCGGAGCTGCCGCTCTTGATGGTTGCGGGGATGTTCCTGTTCGTCATCGGCCTGACGATCCTGATCTGGGGGCAGGTGACGCTCTACAAGAACTACTCGGGCACGGTGGTGATCCGAGAGGGGCATGAGCTGATCACGCACGGCATCTACAGTTCTGTGCGGAACCCGATGTATCTCGGGGGGATCATCGGTCTTGTGCTGGGGCTGCCTGCGTATGCGCAGAGCCTGAACGGTTTCCTGATCTCGCTGCTTCTGATCCCGATCCTGCTGAACCGGATACGGCTTGAAGAGGGTCTGCTGACCGCTGAGTTTGGGGATGAATATCTGGCTTACAAGGCGAGCACGAAGCGCCTGATCCCGTTTGTCTGGTGAGCCGGCTTTTGCGGCGCGCCGCCCACCACCATCCCCCGCCATCCACGTCGAGCCCAACCTGTTGTTGGCCTCTTTGGCAGACCCTCACCTAACCTCTCCCACGAGAGGAGGGGGGCGACGTACTGAGCTCCTCCCTCCACATTTTCGCTCCGCAACAATTGAAGCGGGGGAGCTTGATTGAGCAGAAGAGAACCTGCGCTACACTGGTCGAGTGAATACCCTGCGGCCGGTTCACTGGTTCCTGATCGTGCACGTGCTCGTTTCTGTTGTCACATCCGTAGTAGTCATACAGACGGAGATGATGTGGCCCATGGCAATCCAGGGCCTCTTCATGCTTCTTGGGGCGTCCTTCTTGGTCTACCGCGAAAAGGGGTGGGCGAGCATCAAAGCTCTCCACAAGCTTACGATTTCAGCGAATCACCCCGTGAAGTACTGGCTTGCCGCTCTTTCTCTCGCTGGGGTCGGAGTCCTGGCGATGGCTGTCTATGGAGCGATCGCCAAGCCCGATGGACTGGCCTTTGTTCCGGCGATCTCGCCTATGGTGTTCGGCCTGCTCTTCGGGGTCTGGCTAGAGGAGATGAACTGGCGCGGCTACGCCCTGCCTCGGCTGGTAGAGCTGCATGGCACGATCAAGGCGTCTCTCATTTTGTCTGTATTCTGGTCTCTCTGGCATCTCCCGTACTTCTTATTGGCTGCCCCATCTGCCGTTCTATTTCGCGGGGACTTTTCTCTTGACCTGGCTGGGAGTTAAGACGAGGTACAGCGTCCTTCTGGCGACGGTGGCGCACGCGGCTGCAAACCTCGTCTCTGACTGGTTTGAGCCGAACTGGCTGTACTTCGCAGAAATGATCGGCGGCGGCCTTGTGCTTTTGCCCGTTTTCTGGTGGTTGCTGGCCCGAGAGAGGGCAGGGTCTCCCCTGACATCTGAGTAACAGTATAGACGGAAAGAAGGCAAAAACCGCAGATACTAAGTACAATAGCTGAATGAAATCAGCCGTTCTCGCTGTCGTTGCCTGCCTAGCTCTCATCGGCTGCCAGAAGAGTCAGCCTGCGCCGACATCGCCAGTAGGGAAGTACATCGGCAAGGTCGAATTTCGGGCATCTGCCGGGACACGGACTTATGAGAACCTGCTGCTGCTTGATGAGAACGGTGAGTTTGTCTGGACCTTTACTGAAATGCCGCTGCTCAGCGAGTTCGGCACGTGGACCGAGTCGAATGGAGTTGTGACTTTGACTCCGGCTTCGATCAGAAAGGACGTGGAAGATGACAAGCCACGGGTTCTGGACCTCACAAGAGCCTTGCAGTCGGCCAAAGAGCCGCATGATGTGCAGATTTCAAGCGACTGGATGACAGTGACGATCAACGATGGACCCCTGTCGGGAACGCTGAAGCGATTGTTTGAGTAGCGCGG
>JALGXY010000247.1 GCA_029824495.1 Fimbriimonadia bacterium | reverse complement strand
GGGTGGACCCTGACCTGCGGGAGCATTCGGTCCACCACGTCACGCCGGGCGATCTCTGTGCCGTCGGTCAGAGCAGTGGCGGCGCCTGCCGCGTTGCCCAAGGCAAACGCATCCGGAGCGGAAAGACCAGAAGAGAGCCCAGCCAAGAATCCACCCAGCAGAGAATCCCCGCTTCCGATCGTGCTCTTGGGCGTGATCGGCGCTGGATCACAGAACAGCTCACAAGACCGGGAGCACAGAACCGCCCCCTTGCCGCCCAGCGACAGAATCGCCACCGGGTCATCCGAGCCATTCATTAGAGTCAATAGTGAGCGGCAGTCATCCAGGGCCGTATCAACAGAGACCGGGTGGCCCAGTAGACGCTCCGCCTCGCGGCGGTTCGGCTTGATCAGATCCGGCCCGGCACTCAACCCGTGCAGCATCACATCTTTATCCGCATCGATCAGCAGCTTCGCGCCCGAATCTTTGGCGATCTTGCCCAAAACGGCATACGCTTCGACCGGGACCCCAACCGGCAGCGATCCGCCAAGGGCAACCCATTCGGCATCAGCCGCAAGCTCTTCCACTACCGAGAGCAGCAGGTCCCATTCCGCAGGGGTTATCGGCCCGCCACGCGCATTAAACGTCGTTGGAGGTCGACCCTGCCCGCCTTCGACTGAGAAGTTCATCCTGGTCTCTGCAGCAGTCCGCACGAACGCCTCTTCGACGCCTTGATCGCGCAGAACTTCGAGCACCTGCCCGCCAGGGGCTCCGCCCAAGAAGCCAGATGCGATCGTCGCTGCGCCAAGCTCGGCGGCCACACGAGAGAGGTTGATCGCCTTGCCGCCGGCATCGATCTCCTGCCTCTGAATGCGATTGGTGTCGTGCGGCTTCAGGCCGTCGACAAAAAGGGTGACGTCGATGCAGGGATTGGGCGTGACACTGAGGATCATTGAGCCATCAGGTTGACCAAGGCGAGCTTCTCTGGGTCGAGCATCTTCTGCCAGGTCAGAACATCGTAAAGCTCGTGATAGACGAGCTTGCGCATCTCGATGCCGACCATCTGCTGGGTGCTGCCGCTGATGAGCATCTCAAGAGCCTTCGAACCGAGCCGGAGCGCCAGCACACGATCGTAGGCTGTCGGGCTGCCGCCACGCTGCATGTGCCCGAGCACAATGTGCCGAACCTCAAACTCTTCGACCTGACCGAGATAATCTTTGATGCTGCTGCTTTCAGCATCGCCCTCGGCTGCTCCTTCAGCTACAACCACGATCGAGCTAACCTTGCCCCGATTTCGCATCTGCTTCAGGTCCTGCCGAATATCTTCGAGCGAATAGGGAACCTCGGGGAGCAGAACAGCCTCTGCGCCGCAGGCCAAAGCCACATCGAGTGCGATAAAACCGTTGTCCCGGCCCATCACCTCGATCACAAAAATCCGCTCGTGGGAATAGGCTGTGTCCCGAACTTTGTCAACAGCTTCGACGGCCGTATTGAGCGCCGTGTCGAACCCGATTGAGAAGTCTGTGCCGGGGATATCGTTGTCGATGGAGGCGGGCACACCCATCACAGGGAAATTGAACTCCTGACCAAAAATGTTTGCCCCTGTCAGCGAGCCGTCGCCGCCGATAACCACCAGGCCTTCGACGCCATCTTTTTTGACTGATTCGTGAGCCTTTGCCCGGCCCTCTTTTGTGCGGAACTCTTCGCTTCGGGCAGATCGCAGCATCGTGCCGCCTTTCGAAATAATCCCGCCGACATCGACTGACGTGAAGTGGCTGGAGGCGCCTTCGATGACACCCTGCCATCCACGGTCATAGCCGACTGCTTCGACTCCATGCGCCACACAGGTTCTAACAACCGCCCGGATTGCTGCATTCATTCCGGGAGCGTCGCCGCCGCTGGTGATAAAACCTATTCTCTTCATGAGCTGCCCCATTATGAAAAACGAGAGGCGCTCTCTATGAGGCCTCTCGCACTTTTCTTATCAGAATTATTAGATTGCTTAGTGGACGCAAGTGCCATTTGCGTAGCTCGCGCTTCGCTGAACCCATGCCTCAAAATCGGCATCGTCGTCAAGAACAGACTTGGGCATTCGTACATATTCCTTCATCGGCGCTCCTTTCGGATTCGCTTTCAGAAGTTCGGCTCCGTCGAGTGACAGTGCCTCCTCGCGATCATCTGGGGAAAGCTTAAGACCGATGTCATCACCAGCCAGGTAGGCAAACATCCTTTCGCCTGTATAGACAGCCATTCCGTCAAACATTCGTCTGGCCCGAACATCCAAGCCCTCTGCTGCTTTCATCATCTGCTCATATCTCAGGGGCCGGTAAACCATGGAACATCCTCAATTCGCTTCATCCTAGGCGGAAGAAGACGAAAGGGCATTTTACCCTGTCAGCATCAATCCTGCCAGGCTTCCCTCCAGTTCGACCAGGTTCAAGCAGCCTGGCGGTGGTATTGTGCGTGTCATGGATTCGCGCCGCCTGGTCATCATCGACGGGTACAGCCTCCTCTTTCGCGCCTTTTACGGGACGCGATTTTTGAGCACCGCCGATGGTCAGCCGACGAACGCCCTTTTCGGCTTCATCAACATGCTGATCCAGATCATGAAGGACAAGACTCCTGATGCGATCGTCGTCGCTCTGGATGCGCCCGGAAAGACCTTTCGGCATGCCGACTACCCTGAATACAAAGGC
>JALGXY010000246.1 GCA_029824495.1 Fimbriimonadia bacterium | reverse complement strand
AGATTCAACTTTGGCCTTAGTGGCTTCGAATTCATCAGCAGAGAGAATGCCTTCACCGTAGTGATGTGAACCGATATTGCTCGTCATGATCACGACGGTGTTCTTGAAGTCGACCGTCCTGCCATGGCTGTCTGTCAGTCGACCATCATCCAGGAGCTGGAGCAGAGTGTTGAACACTTCGGGATGCGCTTTCTCTGTCTCATCCAGCAGGACAACAGAATAGGGCCGTCGCCGAACGGCTTCAGTGAGCTGTCCACCCTCTTCATAGCCGATGTATCCAGGAGGGGCTCCGATCAGTCTCGCCACAGAGTGCTTCTCTGAATACTCAGACATGTCGATCCGCACCAGGGCACGCTCGTCGCCGAACATGAATTCCGCCAGAGCCTTGGCAGTCTCAGTCTTGCCAACACCAGTTGGACCGAGGAAAAGGAACGAGCCGATCGGACGATTCGGGTCTGCAATGCCGCTGCGGCTGCGGCGAATAGCGTCTCCGAGAAGTGTCAACGCTTCGGATTGACCAACGACTCTAGTCTGGAGGAGCTCCTCCAACTTGAGCAGCTTCTGCATTTCGCCTTGGAGCAGCTTTGATACTGGCACGCCGGTCCAGCGGCTTACGATCTGCGCAATATCCTCGTCCTCAACCTGTTCCTTGAGCATTCGGCTGCCCTGCTGAATTGCTTCCAACTCAACAGCTTGAGCCTCAAGCTCTTTCTCGAGAATAGGGATCCGGCCATGCTGGATTTCAGCAGCTTTCGACCAGTCGTAGTCACGCTCTGCCTGCTGCAGTTCTGTTCGTTGCTTCTCCAGGTTCTCCATGAGCTCCCGGACATGCTCGATCTTGGCCTTTTCAGCTTCCCACCGGGCCCGCAGCTCGCTGGCTTCCTCATTCAGTTCGGCCAGCTTTCGCTCCGCATTCTCAAGTCGATCTTGGGAAGCCTTGTCCTCTTCACGCTTGAGTGCTTCGCGATCGATTTCAAGCTGCCGGATCTGTCGTTCAACCTTGTCGAGGTCCTGCGGCACAGAGTCGATCTCAATCTTGAGTTTGCTGCTGGCCTCATCGACCAGATCGATCGCCTTGTCGGGGAGTAATCGGTCACTGATGTATCGATCACTGAGCTGCGCCGCAGCAACGATCGCCGAGTCGCTGATCTTCACACCGTGGTGAATCTCGTATCGTTCTTTCAGGCCGCGCAGAATAGAGATCGTCTCATCGACGGTCGGTTCATCGACCAGGATGTTCTGAAATCTTCTTTCCAGCGCTTTGTCCTTTTCAATGTTCTGGCGATACTCATTCAAAGTTGTAGCGCCGATACAGCGCAGCTCACCTCGAGCCAGCATCGGCTTGAGCATGTTGGCTGCGTCGAGAGAACCTTCGGCTTTGCCGGCACCAACAAGAGTGTGCATCTCATCGATGAAGAGGATAATCGCGCCGTCGGCACGCTTGACTTCATCTAGTACAGCCTTCAGGCGCTCTTCAAACTCGCCGCGGAACTTGGCACCAGCAACGAGCGCGCCCATGTCGAGCGCGACCACCGACTTGCTGCGAAGCCCTTCTGGAACATCGCCAGCGACGATTCGCTGGGCCAGCCCTTCCACAACTGCGGTCTTTCCGACTCCAGGCTCACCGATCAGCACCGGGTTATTCTTGGTGCGGCGGCTCAGAACCTGAATCGATCGGCGAATCTCATCATCCCGGCCGATCACCGGGTCGAGTTTTCCTTGTCGCGCCTGAGCGGTCAGATCGATCCCATACTTTTCAAGGGACTTGAAGGTCGACTCTGCCTGCGGACTTTCGATTTTTTGACCGCCACGAAGATCAGATATCGCTGCTTCAAGGCCCTTGCGATCGATGCCGTTGTCTTTGAGGATGCGTCCCGAAGGACCACGGTCGACGGTCAGAGCGAGCAGAAGGTGCTCGGTCGAGACGTACTGATCGCCCATCTTCTCCGACTCAGAGAAGGCGTTGTTGAAAGCGGTCGTCAGCCTGCCCCCCATTGAACTGCCGTGCTGAGAGGCTCCACTTACCTTGGGATTCTTGCTCAGAGCCTCCTGCAGCTGGGCGTTCAGATACGAAGGCTGTGCACCCAGCTTCTGGATCAGAGAAGAGGGCACACCTTCATCGTTTGCGAGCATCGCAGACAGCAGATGCTCAGGCTCGATTGTTTGGGCCTGGAGGTCGACGGCTACCTGCTGTGCCTGCTCCAATGCCTCTTGTGCTTTGATTGTCAGTCGGTCAAGTCTCATGCTTTAGTCTCTCGCACTCAAGTGATTTGCTCTACTTGTCATAACGTCTGAGTCGGGGTTAAGGTTTCAGGTCGGTAGAAGGGCCTATCTGAGAGCTGCGCGAATTCGCTCTGCTACCTGCTCGCCGAGAATCCTGCTGCCTTCAGGCTTGAAGTGGACGTTGCCTGGCCTGGTCTGCAGTCTGCTCATTTGGGGGGCAACCAAGCTGTGTAGATCGTTGATCGGGACTCCAGCATTGCCCATGACTCTTCTGGCTCGGTAGTTGTAGATGTGCTCGTCGCCCATGAAGCGGCCAGGTTCGCCAGCCGGGACCGGCGTTGTCAGGCCGTAAATCAACTTGGCATTGGTCTTTTTCAGCCGTGTCGTAATTACTTCTAGCTGGTTTGCATAGACAGCAGGTGTGTGTGTCAACCTTCCGGTCGCTCTATTGAGGTTTGTCCT
>JALGXY010000245.1 GCA_029824495.1 Fimbriimonadia bacterium | reverse complement strand
CCTGAGCCGATCACGCGGCAGCGAGAGCTGATGATCAGCGATCCGAATCTGGAGTCGATGCTGGCACTGACTGGAGCCGGAATCGTTGGTCCAGTCGATGAGCTGTCTGGCCAGGTGGTCTACCAGGTCCTGAAGATTGAGCGACAGCTCCCCGACGACTTTGAAGAGCAGAAAGAGAGCTACAAAGTCGGCATCAAGCAGCGGCTTGGCGCAGCAAACATGACAAACGCTCTGGCCGAACTGACCGAACCGGATCAGATCGACTGGAAGTTTGAAAGCATGAGGCTCATGTACACGGCCATGGTCGAGATGAACACCAGCACAGACGGCGATGCCTTAGCCGATTTGGCTGATGAAGTCGAAAGTGTTCTTCTTGAAGATCAGCGGTTCGAGCGAGAGCTCGTGGCCGCCAAATACCAGCTCTACAAGAGAGCGCTTCCCCTCGTTGGAGCAGAGCGCAAAGCTGAAATTGAGGGCCTGATGGAGCAGGTGCTCCTCGACGTACTGAACTGGGGCGACTCCTACTCTATCCAGGTTGAACTGGCCAATCTCTATTTTGACAATGGCGACAACGACCTGGCAGCCAACGCCCTTCTGGTCGCAGCCCAAGGCCTCGTGTCACCGACACCGGCTACCCAGGCAAATGCGGACGCTCTTCAGGCTGTGGTCTCTATCAGAAAGACTGAAAGCGTGCTGACAGATGAGCAGGCCGATGAGATCAATGCAGAGATCTTGAGGTGGCGTGCGGAAATGAATGAGTACCAGGCTGAGCAGGATGAGCTGAACCGACAGTACGAAGAGGATCTGGCCAAACTAAATGAAGAGGCTGGTCCTGGTACTGGAGAAGATGCTGGCTCTGAAGAAGAGGCCTCTGATGAAGAATCAACTTCGGAAGAAGCACCGGCTGAAGGCTCCGAAGAGACAACCGAATGACCGAGCTCGCCGATCTGGTCCTGGTCTCCAGCCCGATCGGCCGGCTCAATGATCTGTCGCCTCAGGCACATGAAGTGCTTGAGGCGGCTTCGTTTTGGATCGTCGAAGATACGCGGGTCAGCGGGAAGCTCCTGAAGGCCCTCGATCTCAGCAGACAGATGGTCGTGCTCAACGACCACACACCGCCCCACAAAAAAGAGGCTCTCGTCGAGCGGATTAAGGCGGAAGGGCCCGCTGCTCTCTTGACCGATGCCGGCACTCCTGGGATCAGTGATCCCGGTGCCGAACTTGTCGGGCTCTGTCGCGAAGCGGGGCTCAGCGTCGACTCAGCCCCCGGGGCAAGTGCAGTCACGAATGCACTGGCACTTTCCGGGTTTTATGCCCAGAGATTTGCCTTCGTCGGCTTTCTGCCGCGCAAGCCTGGCCCGGCCAAAAAAGTACTTGAACCGTTCGTTGATTCGACCTTTACCGTGGTCCTCTTTGAGTCGCCTCACCGCATCGACAAGACGCTCGCTGTCTGCTTAGATGCCTTGGGCGATCGCCGGGTGGCCATCTGCCGGGAAATGACAAAAATGCACCAGCAGATTGTGAACACCACCCTCTCTGAACTCCCCTCGGAGAGCGAGATGTTGAGAAAAGGTGAGTTCACAATCGTAATTGAGGGCGAGAGACGGGCTTAAACCTGCCGACAATAAGAGAGACACCGGAGAACTGTCCGTGACAAAGTCTCGTATTTTCGCGCTCTTGGTGGCCCTGACGGCGGTCTTCGCTTCAGGCCACGGCTCTGCTCAGACCGATGCATATCGTCTGAGGAGAGATGACATCCTGCACTTCCAGGTGCGGCGACTCGCCACGGGCGATTCAGATGTCAATCATGATGTCATCGTCGATCGAAACGGCTATGTCAATCCTCCTTTCCTCGCTCCGATTCTCGCAGAAGGCTTGACCCTGCAGGAGCTTGAATCGAACCTGCGTGGAAAGTACGTTGACATTCTGAAATTGAACCCAGATCAGACGCTTGTGACGGTGACGATCGTTGCGTTCAGTCCGATTCGGGCGTCGGTGATCGGTGCTGTTCCCCGGGCTGGAAACTACGAATTGAAACCGGGCGACACTCTGCTCACCCTGCTCAGTCTGGGCGGTGGAACGATGCTCGAAAACCGGGCGAATCTCCAGCGAGCTTCCCTTGTTCGACGAGGGTCACGTGAAGCGATTCCGGTCGACCTTGAGGCCCTCTTCTTCGGCGGTGATCTTTCTCAGAACTACGAGATTCTTGACGGCGATCACCTGATCGTGCCCGAGAGGCGTCAGATGGAAAACACGGTCGTGGTGTGGGGCTCTGTCCTGAAAAGTGGACCGTTGACCTACGAACCTGGCATGCGTGTGATGGACGCGATCGTTGTCGCTGGTGAAGTGCCGAACAAGTCGAAGTACTCCGGCACAATGGTTCTTCGGAAAAAGAAAGGCTCTGAGACCGACTATGTGCGGATCCACTGCAACATGGTCGACTTCATCCGCAAAGGTGATGCAACTCAGAACATTGAGCTGCAGCCGCGAGACGTCGTCTTCGTCCCCGATTCGGGCAATCCCGATGTTTCGAACATCAACTCATTCCTGAGCCTGGTGTTCCTGCTCGACCGACTCGGCCTAGGATTCTGATCAACAGGTTCTGACTCAGGCTCCGACCAGGGTCAGAACCGAAGCTTCCGGCGTTGAGAACAGCCGTGATGGCGGACCGGTTGTCGCCAGCCCTCG
>JALGXY010000244.1 GCA_029824495.1 Fimbriimonadia bacterium | reverse complement strand
CGGCGGAGGCAGACGCCTCTGGTCGATCGATGTATGACGTGATGAGCGATCCGGTCTTTCAGCAGAGCTTTTCAAAACGGCATCAGAGCGGCATGATCGGCTTTGCGGGGCTGATCGCCGACGCCGGCAAAGTGGTCGAAGAAGAAGGTGTGACAGCCTGCCTGAAACACCTGATGAACAAGTCTGGCTACCTGGATGAGCTTAAGGCTGAGCGCAGCGACGAAGCGATCAGCCGACTGGAGAACCTTCAGGAGCTCGTGAATGTCACCACAGAGTACGAAGCACGTGAAGAGGAGCAGTCGCTCGCGGGCTTCCTCGAAGCGACAGCCTTGATCTCCGATGTAGATTCCCTGACCGAAGAGGGTGAAGCGGTGACCCTGATGACCCTGCACTCGAGCAAGGGCCTCGAGTTTCCTGTGGTCTATATGATGGGGATGGAGGAGGGCGTCTTCCCCCATTCCCGTTCACTCGGATCTGATACTGAGCTTGAAGAGGAGCGGCGGCTCTGCTATGTCGGCATGACGCGCGCCAGAGAAGAGCTGCATATCACCTATGCGCAGCGCAGAAGCCTCTATGGCCAGCCCAATTTCAATCCCCGATCTCGGTTTATCGATGATCTGCCGGGCGAGCTTGTCGAACTTCACGAGAGCACCTCTCGGCCAGCTCCTCCGGGACGCACAACACTGCGGCAGGATCGATCAGGCAAGTACGCGGTGTTTCAGCCGAGTTTTGAAGATGATGAGGACGAAGAGGATGAAGTTGTCGAAAGGGCAGCTCCTTCTTGGACACCGCCGTTCTCTGTCGGTCAACAGGTTCAGCACCGCAAATTCGGGGTCGGAGTTGTGGTCGCCTGTGGCCCACTGAAGTCGGATGCAGAGGTGACTGTCGCCTTCCCTGGAGAGATTGGAGTCAAGAAAATGGTCCAGTCTCTTGCTAAACTAGAGTCAGTTTGAAACTGCGCTGGCTTCTTCTTGTTCCGGTTCTCCTGATCGGGTGTCGCTCTGTCGACTCGAGCTGGATGCCGCTTCACGAAGGGGCGGTCTGGACCTATGCCTTCGAGGGAGTTGGCGGCCTCAAACGCACCTTCGAGATGAGGACGGCTCGTCCAGCGCCTGTGTCCAGCTTCTCTGGCTGGGAAATCGACAGCGACTTTGGAGTCTCAAAGATGGCCTGGAGCAGTGAATCGCTCCTGGCCAGTGAGCTTTCGGGAGCACGCTTTGAGCCCCCGATCATTCTGCTTAAACCTGGGCTTGGCGACGGTGATGAGGTGACCTGGTCCGGCACGATGAGAGTCGGTGGGGTCGACAAGGAGGCCACGGCTGTGCTCAGCCAAAAGAGCGAGAAGATCGAAGTGGAAAATGAGTCGTACCAAACCCTCCGCGCCGAGCTGCTGATCAGCACAAAGGAGACCGATTTGAGTCTGCTGACCTGGTACGCCAAGGGGATCGGAATTGTGCGGCAGCAGCAGCGAAGCGTGGAAAAGGGCGAAACGACCAATGCCGCTCCGCCCCTGCCAGAAATCGAGCTTCTCAGTGGGCCTTAAAAGGCCATTCCTTCGTAGTCTCGGATCAGGCCGACGATCTTGCCTATCACACGCGCGTCTTCGGTGCGGATCTCAATCGGCTCATACGCTGGGTTGCTCGGCATCAGCTTTACGGTTCCGTTTTCGAAGTGAACACGCTTGACTGTGGCCTCGCCTTCGATCATCACGGCAGCGAGCTCGCCATGCCTTGCAGTCTGCTGCGGCTTGACAATGACAAGGTCGCGAGGATTGATCCCCTCACCTGACATTGAGTCGCCCCGCACCTTGAGCAGAAACGCGCCCTTGACATTGCGGACCATTTCGCTTGGAACGGGCACCATCTCGTCAATGTTGTTTTCGGCCAAAAGCGGTTCGCCGGCTGCGATGTAGCCCAGCAATGGGAGCATCTCTGCGTTCATAGCAGCTTGGTATGCCGGGTGGAGAATCCTGATGGACCGGGAGGTCTTCCCTCGCTCGATATAGCCCTTTTTTGCGAGGGCATCGAGATGTACGGTCACTCCTCGAAGCGACCCGATGCCGACGGCCTCTTGGATCTCGCGGATTGAAGGAGGGAACTGATTCTCTCGAATGTAGTCCGCAATCACTTCCAGAATCTGTTGTTGTCTTTCGGTCAGTCCTTTGGCCATGTCTGCATCCTTTTGCCTATTTAGGCGTCTACAACGAACTAAATATACACCATTTTTGTCTACATGTCAACCCCTTTGAACCAAGGACGGTGGTGCAGGCTCGGTCATAATGACGGTCTGCCCCGATTCTCGGGGTTTGGAGACTCTCTCAGAAATGTCGATCATATCCATCCGAAAGATGTTCGAAAAGAAGGGCTGCCAGGTCTTGCTGATCCTGGTCAGCATTGGCGTAATGCTCGGCATCGCCGGCGTCGCAACACTCAACGGCATCACCAGCCTCACTGGCCTTAAGAACTTCATGTCTGGCGGCCCCGTTCAAGATCCAGATGCGACCACAACCGCGTTTATCGTTGCTGGAAAGAAGGTCACGGTCAAGGCCGTAATGGACGCGGCGGACGCGATTGAAAGAGAGGATCAGTCAACGATCGAGCTGCCGAGCCAGAGGCTCGGAATTATGGGCGGAGCGATCACATCTGAGATCCAGAGAGCGGCCCTGCAGAAGCTGGCCGCAGATCGAAGCG
>JALGXY010000243.1:890-3586 GCA_029824495.1 Fimbriimonadia bacterium | reverse complement strand
GTGACCATCGAAGTGCCGGCGTTGAATCTCCAGACTGTGCCTCCAGGCTGACTGATGACAGCCTTTCTGCCATCGTCAAACTGAATCGTGCCTTCCAGTCCGCCCTGATCATCACCCTCTTTTTGAACAATGATCTCGAGGGCCTGTGCGCCAGCAGGAATCTCAATCTGCACAGAATTTGACTCCCGGGCAGCTCGGATTCTGGTGATCGAAACCGAGTGGAGGTCCCACTCATTCTCGCCGACTGTCCGAAGATGAAACTCCTTAGCAATATCCTGCAGGTCAGGCTTCAGCTCTTTCGGGAACGCGCCCGAGAGACGGGCCTTCTCCCACTGAGTGATCAACTCAAAAATCTGGTCACTGCTGCCGTTCTTGTCGACGGAATCGTAGCCGACATTGAAGGCAAACCCTGCGTCAAATCCGGCTGCTCGGGCGAGCAGCCACTGGGCGTCTTCCACGCTCGTCTGCGAGTTCATCGAAAACCAGCCGAGCATATTCGGCATCAGATTCCGCTCGAACATTCTCTGGTTCATCAGGCGATACCGAGTCTGGCTTTCGCGGAATCCCGCGTACCATGGCTCGCCCCAATTCATCCGTGTATAGCGGTGCCAAAAATAGTGCCCTGGGTTGCTCGCATCGTTGATGACACGCCCCTGCAGCTCAGGCTTCAGGTGATTGAAGAAGGCTTCGGTGAAGATCGTGCGGCCGTACTGCCCCATGCCCGACGCCCAGTTCCCTTCCAGCCCATCAAATGAGATCTGCCTGAGTCCAGTCTCGTTGAACAGATCGGCAATGTTTCTGGCCACCTCTTCTCCCAGATCCATGTCGGTCAAGAACGTGCGATATCCGTGATCCATCAACTTAAAGGCCTCTGAACCGGCGGGATGGAATGCAGCGGCTGTCCCGAAAGCACCGCGACCACAGCCGATCAGCTTGTTCCCTTCCACCCTTTCATAAGTGAAAATCTCACTGCCGATCCGCACGCTTTTCAGCGTGTTGTTCTTCATCTGATCGAACCAGCTCGGGTCGGCAACTTCGATCGTCGTGTCATCCTCGTCGATCTTGCGTATCAGAGAGCTGGATCCAACTGAAGCGAGCCGTGGGTCAGGGATGGGTGTGACATAAGGGTCGTTGGTCGTGATGAAGTTGCTGAGCATGTGAACACCCAAAACAACCCCCTGTTCGGAGGCAGCCTCAACACATCGCTTCAGGCTTTGAGAACCCTGAGGAAACAGGTTTTTGTTGAGCTCAAAGTGCCCCCAATTGCTGAACGGACCACCCTGATAGAGGCCCATGAGACCGGCCTTTTTGGTGAGCGCCAAAGCCTCGTCAACATCCTGTTCACCGAAGCCTAGGATCATGTAGGACATTGAAGCGAGAGGAGATGTCTTTGCCCATTCGCCACCCAGCATGGGATGCGGCAGTCCTTCGGCCAGCTCAATCTTGCCGATCGTCTCAAGCGCCTTATCTTCTTCGCAGGCGAATAGAGCGATTGCGCTGCCGACCACACCGCCATCTTCGTAAGCTGGAGCTGCAAACTTGTTGTGCGCCCAGTTCTCGATGACCCGTGCTTGGCTGCGGTCTCGGACGAATGCCTGAACAGAGCTTCCGAAGTGTCTGGCCAGAGCTGCATCGCCTCGGTAGAGATCCTTGATCGTCTCATCTGTATCGCTCAAGTCATCGGTGGCAAAAATGTCATAGGCAGGGAGAACGTCATCGTCTCGGTTCGCGTCACCGCCGAGAGTCTTGGGATTAAGTGCTTGAATGCCGAAGGCAGCCCCTGCTCCTCTCACCACCCCAATCACCTCACCGATCGACTCGCTGATCGTTGTCGGATAGGGGCCCCATTTAAGCAGTTCGATCTCGACGTCACGACTGATATCGGTCACCTCAAATCGAATGTGAGAACCGGCAGGCTCTATCTTCAGACCAACTTCGGCCCCCTTGTGAGCAAAATGCACCGCATAGATGCCTTCTCCTCTAGCTGACATCCCCGTCGGCTTTCGCAGCTCACCCTGGATCTTGAGCTGAACCAGAGGGGCATCAACCCCCTCAGGCAACAGGTCTCGAAGCGGATCCTTAAGGGTCAGATCTTGAATCCGAGCGTAGCGGTCGATCGTGAGCGACATCACGTCAGCTTCGAATTGAAAATGCTCAACTTGAGTCATAGCAATACTCGCGAGTAAGGAGCCGATCATCGTCATGCATTCTACGTGACAAGCTTCCCTGAATTGGGCTTCAAACGGGGCGCACCATAAATCAATACATGAAGAAGACCCGGCTGCCCTCGGCTGCTGAAATTGAATCTCTTGAGGCTCTTGCTTCGTAAGGACCAGTAAGGGAATGTCGGCGTGGTTTGGCTTCTGACCTGAAGTGCTGACTCCCCTCAAAAGAGTTGATGATGAAAAATTTCGGGTCCATTCTCGCTGCTGGCATCGGCCTCGTTCTGGCTGTTCTCATTTCGCTGAGCACCAGTTGTGTTCCGACTGGGCATGTAGGAGTCCAGACTCAGATGGGCGCCCTTCAGCCAGGGACACTTTCAGAGGGATTCCACTTCAAGTCACCCCTCATTCAGGTTCATGACCAGTCCATGAGGCTGATGGCATACACGATGGCGAAAGGCGTCAACGAGGGTGACATGAGAGGGGATGACTCCGTTGAAGTGAAATCTGCCGAAGGCCTCCCCATGCAGTTCG
>JALGXY010000243.1:0-884 GCA_029824495.1 Fimbriimonadia bacterium | reverse complement strand
TGCAGTTCGACATCACGGTCCAGTGGGCGCGAGTCCCTGCCGATACGCCCGAGCTCTTTCAGCAGTTCGGACAGACCGACGAAGATATTGTGAGCAAGATTATCCGGCCAGTGACACGGGCTGCGATCCGCGATGCTTCTGCACAATTCAACGCCACAGAGGCGTACAGCACCAAACGTCAAGAGCTTCAGATCGCGCTGGAAGAGGGAATCAACAGATACCTTGCAGGCACGATGATGAAAAAGGGGCTGCCTGAGACCTTCCAGGGAATAACGATCCTTGGAACGCTGATTCGCAATATCGGTCTGCCCCAGCAGATTGAGGACTCTATCAGCAGGAAACAGCAGGCTGAACAGGCCGCTCAAGAAGAGCAATTCAAGCTGGACAAGGCTAAGATCGCCGCTGAGTCCGTGGTTGTTGAGGCTCAGGCGGCTGCGGATGCAGCTGAGCTCGAAGCACAGGCCTTGATGGCACAAGGCGGCGACAGAGTCCTGCAGAAGATGTTCTACGAAAAATGGGACGGCGAGATGCCGCTCGTGATGGGCGGCGACACGCCGAACATGTTCCTCAACCTCGGCACGCCGATTGAATAATCGGCTCTGGCTGGGCGAAGCGGCGGGCAGGCTCTATGAGCTTGCCCGCCTTTATGATTGGTCTATTCGACTTGAGCCTTCAGCCGATCCATCGCCTCTGCCCAGGTGCGGCGAACCGAGTCGGCTTCACCTCGATTCTGAAGCCGTTTGTGGTGGACATTGATCCCTGACTTGCCGTTTCCTTTGTCCTCAAATGCCACGTCGATCCGCGTCACACCTTCCATGCCTTCCATGTTGAAGTCGAACCTGAGATCTTTATCTTCTCTGATCCTCAGCACTTCGTACGTCTCG
>JALGXY010000242.1 GCA_029824495.1 Fimbriimonadia bacterium | reverse complement strand
ATCGGGTCGTTGTCGTTGTTGACAAAGTCGTACCCGCCGACATAGTTGTCGTCGAGATCGGTATGCGTGTAGTCGATGCCAGAGTCGCAGATCGCGATCTTGACACCGGCACCAGTAATCCCGTTGCCATGGACAGTGCCGGAACCGATTCGTTTGACGCCCCAAGCTGCATCCAGCTCAGCATCGCTTGCATAGAAAAGGCCATCTGGTTCGATGACCCGGATACGCGGATTTCGGGACAGACCGTCCATTGCGGAGGGAGGAACGCTCGCCGCGACGGCAGGAATGATTGAGAACTGCGCGGAGATGTCAGCTCCACGGCTCTGCAGAACAGCGATGTCGATCGGCTGGGGAGCCCGATTGTAGGAAATGATCACCGGAACTTTGGCTTCGTCCGGTCCGGCAAGAGCCGCCTTCGGAGCCATCCCGACAGTCACCGCCAGCGCAGCCATTGCTGCTGGCAAGAGTTTAGAAAATCTCATGGTCTTCTCTCAAATGAATGCGAGTTCGAAAATCTAGCAGCCTTTATAGATGCATAGACCCTCATAACGAGCTTCAAACTCTATTATGCAGACTCTGTGCCGGTATGGTCTTGTTCCCTCTAAAACCCAGCAATCAGGTCAAAAAGAGGAATTCTCTGGAAGACCAGGTTCGAACGGCTGCCTTCGTACAGGATGCCGACGGTTTCTTTGTCGATCATCGTCATGCAGGAATACCCCGCACTCTGCCACTCGTCGATCAGCAGGCCGCTGCTCCAGGTCATCCCGTCATCCTTTGAAGCCTTGATTGTCATATGCCTTCTGGGAGCCCGATTGACATTAGGATTTGAGAAGAGGAGCAGGCCAGAGTTCTTTCGGCTAAGCTCATGATCGACGCTGATAAGGCTTGCCATACAAACCGGCTCGACCAGAGATTTTCGTGAAGTCGGGTGCAGCGTCCAGGTTTCGCCCAGATCACTGGTTGTATAGACCGATCGTGAACCGCCACGGTTGTCACGCATGTTCAGCATCAAAGTGCCGTCGCTGAGCCGGGCGACCTGAGCCTCGGTCGTGTTTGCTTTCGGACCGTTATTGATCTGCCAGGTCTTGCCATGGTCCTTGCTGTACAGAAGCGTGGAATAGGGCATCCGCTTCTCATCAGGGTGGAGCTGATACTGTGCGGCAAACACGATCGTGCCATCGGCGAGAGCGATGCCCTTGCCCGGGCCCTGCAGCAGATACGACCAGCGCGGATCCTTCACCTGCTTGGTGATGTTGATCGGCTCGGACCAGGTGACACCGTCATCTTCGCTCTTGACCAGCATGAGCTGGCCTGTGTCTTCGGGCTCCAGCCCCGGCTGAGACCCGAACCAGGCACGCTCGCCATGGCTCCAGGTCGCGATCACCCAGGTTGTTTTTGTAACCGGGTCGAACAGAATCGCTGGGTCGCCAATGCCGTCGTAGCTGAACTTGGGGTCGTCACCCATGTCCATGATCTTCTTCATCGGCTCCCAGGTATGGCCACCGTCTGTGCTGCGCGACATGCCGACATCGACATTGCCGGGCAGGTCTCTCCAGCCATCCATACGGATGTCGTAGACGCCGATCAGCGTGCCCTTGTCGGTTGATGTTAGGCCTGGAATTCTGTAGGCGCCGGCTCCGCTGTCTCCGTTGGTCCGAAGCCGTGTCGCAATTCTCTGTCGACCCTCAGGGTCACCGTTCTTGGTCGGGATCTCTGTATCGTTGAGCCTCAGACGAGAGACGTGTGCGTCGATCCAGCCATCCTGGTCCGCCCCGTTCTTCAGCTTGGTTGACAGCCAAAAGTAGTTGTCTCCTGATGACAATTTATAGTTGCTTACAAAAGAGGTTGCCTTTGTCGTCGGGAGGCTAGATGCAAGCGACTTGATGCCCGCAAATCCAGGAACAGAATCACCCGGAAGCACAGGATTGTCCCCGCTCGCCAACACCTGCAGCTCAGAGGCATCTGATGTTAAGTTTGAACCGCGAAACGCATAATCCAACTGGTTCAGCTGGATCGGGTTTAGATCCCCAGACGTCTTGATGTGAATTCCGAGGATCGGATTCGTATCGAGGCCCGGCATTGCCGGAGTCGTCGGTTGAAATACGGCGACTGATTCGACTTTCATCTGCTGTGGCGCCTCCATGGTCCAATCATCGATCATGACACCTCGATTGTCAGGAGATACACAGTTGAATCGAAGCATTTCGACTCCAGCCGGAATCGAGAACTCGGCTCTCGTATAGAACCCACCGACGGCGATGTCTGAACCATCGTAGATCTTCTGCCAACCCTCTTTGGTGCTTGCGGAGATCGTAAACTCAAACGGGGCGCTGCTGGTCCACCGCTCCGCCCAGAAACTGGCCTTCCACGCCTTATCAGTCTTGTTGACGAGCTTCAGAAGAGCACTGTTTCTCGAGCCTCCATGAAATCGAAGGCTGTGTGATCCAGATTTGGCATGAGCACTCTCTATTGAGACTTGGCCCTGCTCAACCAGGAGCTGTCCAATCCGAGTTTCAGACCTTTGAAACGCTCCGGCAGAAAGACTCTCGAAGCCCGTGCTGAATTGGGCGGCAGTCAGAGACAATGCGAGGGACCAGATCATGCAGTGATTCTAGCCCCTCGAGAGAGTTTGGTTCAGGCCTTGCTGATGTCGCCCACGCCGCTGACCGACTTCGTGACCTTCTCGGGGTCGCCGTGA
>JALGXY010000241.1 GCA_029824495.1 Fimbriimonadia bacterium | reverse complement strand
GCCACGCCGTTCTTTGCGACCGAGTACACGCTGAATCACATGGGGGTCGACAACGACCTGCTCGAGAATGTGACGGTCGGCGAGTACGAGGCCGGCCACATGATGTACATCGAGGTCGGCAGCTTGAAGAAGCTGAAGAAGGACGTCGCGGCGTTTGTGAAGTCGAGCAGCTAAGGCTGCTCGACTTGTTCGTGCACTTAAACTAGGGGTTTGTACAGTGCGAATCTTCGTGACAACACCTTCTTTGAAGCCAATGAACAGGCTTTCCGTTCTTGATTCATAAACCCAAAGTTCAATTTGCTGGTACTTACTGTTGTTCGCAGAGTCTCTAATCACGGTCGTTGGTTCACCGATCTCTGCTTTCACGGAAGCTGCAGATTGACCGATATGGACGGACTGACGCAGTTCGCTGACATTGTGGGGGATACTCGACTTGCAAGCCACACCTGCAAACAGAGTGAATATCGCGGCGGAGATCAAACAGAGCCGTCTATGTACATTTACTATGAGTCTGCGTTTGCTCATGATTCAACTTGAATCATAACACGATCCCGAGGAATCTACCGATCCTGCGGAACGAAGCGCAGCACGATCTTCTTCCCAGTTGAGCTTCCGGGAGTGGTGATGATCCGCTCTTCCAGGATCGATCCGTCTTCCTGAGCAGCCCATTCGATCGAGTCGATCTCGACTTTGCCATCCGCATGGAGGCAGGAGCCGGTAAAGGTCAGCACACCTTCGACAAGAACGCCTTCGCGGCGGACTGTGGTGCCGTCCTGATCGCTCTGGAGCTGCACCCAGATCTCCTCCGGGGCGATATAGGTGTACATGCCCCAACTGTGAGAACCGCTGTAGTTGGTCCACTGCTGCTCGACGCCGTAACCATTCAGCGTGTGTTGGGCCTGCATCGTGCCAAGCCACTTCTCCGTTGGCTCATCGTAGACTTCCCAGGTGCCGATCAGCAAGTCCATCGCCTCGGCGGCCGGTATGCCTTGAAGCGGGCTCTTCAGCTCGGCGATAATCTCTGTAAAGCGGGGATCTGCGCGGAGTGTTCGCAGGTCTGGGTCCGATGTGATCTGTGACCGTGAGATTCGGCCGAAATCGATCGCTTTTTCAAGCGCATCAAAGGCGTCGGTGTCACGGCCTTGAAGGGCGTAGCCGCAGGCGATGTTGTACCAGCTCAACTGCTGACGGTAGTTCAGATCAGAAGATTTGAGGAACGCCTTGCGTGCCGCGTCAAACTCCTTGGCATGGTGCTTAGAGAGTCCAAAGTAGAACCAGGCCTCGCCCGTGTTAGGCAGTCCTTTGACGGCCAAGGCGAGCACTTCGCCCGACTCTTCAATCTGACCTTCAAAGAAGAGCTGCCGGCCTTCGGTGTAGAGCTCATAGGCGTCACGAGTGGGCGCCTGCTGATTTCCCAGCAGAGCAAATGCGGCTCCGGCGGCCGCCGCTGCCGCGATGGCAGCTCCCACAAGTGTGAACTTCTTCATCAAAAACTCTCTTATTGTTCGCAGATCCCGCCCTTAATGTTCCCTCAGTTCAATTCTCGGGTTATGAGAGGGGCCTTCGGCAGAAGAAGGTCTGGCTGCCGGGCTTGCTGCCGTTAAAGCCGAGTCGCTCATACAGTCGGCGAGCTTCTGGATTGTTTTCACTCACCTCAAGTGAAAGATCACAGCAGCCAAGGTCGGCGGCACGCTGTTCAGCGGCCTGAATCAGGGCGGAGCCGAGGCCTCGACCTCGCTTTTCAGGGAGCACCACCAGATCATGGATGTTCAAGATCGGCATTGCCATAAAGCTCGAAAAGCTGAGAACGCAGAGCGCAGAACCGGCCAGCTCTCCGCCGTCGTATGCCAGCAGGACCACCACCCCAGGATGAGCCCGGATGTTGTCGATCAACCGCTCTTCTGATTCACTGGAGAGAGGGGCGCCCATTCCGTTCGGATCGAGTGCATAGGCTTGAGTCGTAGTCAAGATTGCTGCTTGATGCTCGGGGAGGGACAGATCCGCCTGGATCACCTGGATGTCAGTTGCTGCCGCCATACTTTCCGATGATCCCCATTTTTTCGTAGTACTGCTGGTGATAGCCTTCGGCGACCCAGTACTTCTTAGCCTTCTCGATTTTGGTGGCAACGGCTCGTTTGAGAGTGATTCCCGTCACAGCCCGAATCTTCTTGGCCGTCTCTTCCTGCTCTTTGTTGAAGGTGAAAATGACGCTTCGATACTGCGTGCCGATATCAGGACCCTGCCTGTTGACCTGCGTCGGATCGTGCATCTTGAAGAACGCCTTGGAAAGATCTTCGTAGGTGAGGACCTCTGGATCCCACTCGACCAGTGTCACCTCGACATGGCCTGTGTCTGTAAAGCAGACCTCTTTGTAAGTCGGGTTCTTTTTGTGCCCGCCCATATAGCCGACTGAGGTGGCGGTCACACCGGGAATCACGCGGAAATCTCGTTCGGTGCACCAGAAACACCCGCCGCCAAAAACCGCGATCTCCCGCTCTGACTTCTGGGCTTCCTTCCAGGTTTCAGCCGGATTTGTGCCCACTTTGAAAGGCGGAGCAGCACGCTGGGATGTGAATCCAAAGATCGCTGCAGCGGACAGAACAGCGCCTCCGATGATCCACATCCGAATCGACCTTAAGCCAAGATAGCGCGGTTGGGACGATGTTGTAAAGGCTGGTCTGCTTCTGGAACTGTGTTCCGTGTCGAAACGGACCGCCCCAAGCCAGGAGAGGAACAGTATACGTCTGAGGGTTGGTGTTGTCCCCATGCCCTCGGCTGCCGTCGGGCCCGCCGTGATCTGCTGAAAGAAGGATCAGCCAGTTGTGCACCCGTGCCGTCCCTGTTCTGGTGGCTCGAACGAGCCTTGAGAGCAGAAGGTCGATCTGCTCGACAGCCGTATTCATCTGAGTCGAATCGTAGCCGTAACCGTGGCCGGCGGCATCGCACTGAGAAAGGTGAACAAATACAGCCCCAGCGTCTTTTTTGGTCAGTGCGTCTACCGCGGCGCTGACCGTTTCAACATCTCGATCAGCAGATGACTCCATCTGATAGTCGCTGAAATGAAAGTCCACGGTCGATCTGCAGTCTTGGAGAATGGAGACTCTCGACATCCCAATGCCGCCCCAGGTGTTGAAGACGCCGGTTTTCAAGCTCGGGTTATGACGCTTGATTCGACCAAAAACGCTGAGGATGTTCGACTCGCTCTTTACATCGTCGTTGATCAGGTGTTCGGCGTCTCCATTGTGCGTGAGGCCCGTGACGGCGGGAGAGAAGCCGTTCAGCATCACTCCCCAGTTCGTGGCACTGTGGCCATTCCAAGCTTGGTCAGGCGTGAAGACATTTCTGCTTGTCAAGCTGAAGCTGCCTGTTCTCATAAGCGCATCGAAAACAGGGGCGTTCGCTTTGAGCATCATGTCTGGCCGGAGACCATCGACTCCGATCATCAAGACTCGATTCTCGGCAGCGGCGGTGGCCGAGAGGGCTAAGCAGACGGAAGCGGTCACCAGGTGCAATCGCATTTGTCAATTCTGGCTGAATGCGGTTCATCAGCGTACGCTAAGCCGTCTGGTAAGGTGCATCGATACGAGGCGAACATGGCAGAAGAAGGAACGAACCAGGTCGGGCGCGATGAGCAGATGCTCAAAGACGCACAGGCGCAGGGCGGCGGCGCTGTTGCCAAGGCTTTCCTGAAGCTTTCCGGGCCAGGCTGGCTGCAGAGCGCGATCACCTTGGGTGGTGGCTCGCTCGCAGGAGCCTTGTTCTTGGGTGTGATTGGCGGCGTCAGTCTGCTCTGGGTTCAGCTGTTTGCGATGCTGATGGGCGCAGTTATGCTC
>JALGXY010000240.1 GCA_029824495.1 Fimbriimonadia bacterium | reverse complement strand
GACCAACCATTGCTCACCATGGACATTGTCAATAGGGAGCGAAAACGCTCCACTTCCACAGGAGCCTTGTCGCCATTTGTTAAATGGCTGCCACCATTCAACGGATCCATGCTTGTGCCTCGAGAGAATTCAGAATTGATTTGGTTGGCTCCTGCCGGGAATCTAGGTCGAGCCGATCGCCTAGGCGCACATTTTGCTTTTACTTTGGGTTTTGGTTGATGGCGTTCTGTAGCGAGAACGACTGCCCTGCAAGGCGTCTCGCCAATATAAAACAAATCTATAGCTCGCGCAACTTAAACCTGTTACGGCACATAGCAGCCATGGGCCCTAGATGTGGCGTATTCCAGCCCCTCTGGTTGTCAACCCGTAAACCCTGGTCAGACTGTTTGGCAGCCAAGGCTTCCACCCTCGATGAAACCAGGACAATCTGCGGACCATGACACCTCGGAACAGCGGAACACGGTCGCGTTCATGGTCCATCCAGGGATTCACGACAAGCCTGAATGGCAGCGTCAGTTTTCATTTGGCTGGCAGCCCAAACACGAGTTACTTGAGTCACTTAAGTCTCACGTTGGTAACGGTGGTGCCTTTATTGGCGCCCACATGTCGAGCGATCACAGAAAAAGCTCTGCCTTTGCTCATGCCGACCTGGCGATTGCCGACATCGACCATGGACTCACCATCGAGCAGTTTCTCGACCACCCCTTAGCTGCGCACTGCGCCTGGGCCTATACCACCTGCAGTCATGGCACTGATGCCGGTGACCGCTTTAGGGCCATCTTCGTTCTGCCTGAGCGAATGGACAGCCCTCAGCGCTACAAGAGTCTGCTCACCCTCCTGATCCGGCAGCTAGGGAGCGACCAGTCCTGCTCTGACGTGTGCCGCATTTTTTACGGCAACTCCAACGCCGAGCATTTCATCTGGAATCCAGACGTCCGCCTTCCCGAGATTTACATCGAACAGGCGCAGGCAGAGACTCGTCGTCGCCTCGCCCAGGAGTCGCTGCAAGTCAATGACTATGACGACACCACTCTTGAGCAGGCCGCCTTTGTCCTGGAGCAAGTTCTTGAGCCGACTGCTGACGGCGAGCGAGACCTATTTATAGATGTCACTGTCGCCGCCCGAGCAGGGGGCGATGCTCTGCTTGATGCCTGGATGAACTGGGCCTCCCGCTGCCACCACGGCAAGGGGGCCAAGGCCAAGCAATCAACCGAACGCTATTTCCGCAGCTTCGGTGGGGGAGCTGTGCCCACGCTCTTCAAGCTCGCGAACCAGACCGATCCCGACTGGCGGTCCAGGCTTCCCGATGATCTTCGCTCTAGCAATGACCAGCCGCTGAACAAGTTCGGTTCTGCTGTTGGCTACGACCATGAGGACTTTCTCCGCGACTACGACGACTTCGTCGGCATCTCAGAGCCACCAGTCTCCACGACATCGGTTGCGACCAAGAGCGTCTTCGACGCCCTGCCTGTCACCAACCAACATCCGCTGATTGAGGAGCAAGAACCGGACTGGGATTTCGACGATTCTGACTTCCAAGACGTCAGCCGCCTACAGGAGATTGATCAGCAGCAGGAGCAGCGTGGTCCTGGTCGCCCTCGCAACCAGAACAACACCAATGACGGCCTCGATCTGATCGAAGTCAGAGAGCGCCTGATCGCCGCCTACCCAGGACTACGTCTCAACATGATGTCCCAGCAGCTGGAATACGGCGCGAAGGAGCGACCCCAGGAAATCGAGGACGTTTCACTGGCTTATATCCGCATCTCCATGGGGGCGAACCGCGTCTACCCCAAGACCACGGTCTACGACTCAGCCTTTTACGTCGGGCGGGAGAACTCTTACCACCCTGTCTGCAATTACCTGAAGAACTGCGTCCGCTCCAAGAAGCCCATCGACTACCTCGACAGGTTCGCTTCCACGATTCTTGGCGTCAAAGACGACCCACTGCTCAATCCAGTCATGCCAGATGGCACTCTCTTTGCGGATGTCGTCATGAAGCGCTTCTTGATTGGCGCTGTTGCTCGCGTCTTCGAGCCTGGCTGTACCCATGACTGGATGCCGATCCTGGTCGGGCCTCAGAACGCCGGCAAGACCACGTTCTTCCAATATCTCACACCCCCCAATCCGAGCGATCCTGGTCATTACCCCTGGGTCAGCACCATCCAACAGGGCATCGGTTATATCAAAGACAAGCCCCACGTCCTGCATGGCGGCTGGCTGATGGTCATGGATGAGTGCGAGCGGTACTTCAGTCGCAAGCACACCGAAGAACTCAAGAACCTTGTCTCTTGCTCGGTTGACCGCTCAGCCCGCAAGTACGAGAACGAGCGGAACTTCAAGCGATCCTTCGTGCTGGCCGGCGCCACCAATACCGCCGAATTCCTCACCGACCCAACCGGCAACCGCCGCTTCATGCCCCTGGTGATCGAGGGCAAGGTTCCCAGCAAGGAAGACCCTGCCATCAAGATCATCGATCTCGACCGCTTGAAACGCGACCGCGATTCGATCTGGGCTGCTGCCTACCAGGCCTACATGGACGAACCCAAGCACACCTTCAGCAGCTATGAGCTGTCTCACGTCTCAGAGACCATCGACGGCTTTACTCGCGACAACCCGATCGAAGCTCGCCTGCGGGAGGCTATGGAGCTGGGTTACTCCGGCATTCATCCCAATCAGAACGGCAGCGGTAAGAAGTATTGGCT
>JALGXY010000239.1 GCA_029824495.1 Fimbriimonadia bacterium | reverse complement strand
AACGACAACAACGTCTACGCGATCGAATAGCCTGCCTCAGGAGCCATGAACTCTGCGATAATGCTCGGACCTGTGTCCGAGCATTGCGCAGATTGTGCCGTACGCAAAACCGAACGCTCGTATCGATGACGTGAGGCTCGCTCCTCGATTAAAGATCGAGAATGCAGCGAGCAGGAAGCCCGAGAGGATCTTTGAACTGACGAAAACCAGGTTCCTCGCGGGGAGCTTCCAGGTGATGCGAGGGAACTTCCGCCGGTAGGCCGCAACTGCCTGGTCTTTTGCACGCCCGAACTGATATCCCGGGGTCAGCCGCGTTGGCGGCATCGTCTCGTAGACAAGCGCTTGGGGACACCAGCCTGTTTTGGCGCCCTCTGCCAATGCGGCTCGGTATATCGCCGTGTCTGATCCCCCGGAGAAGCCTAGAGAGGCGTCGAACCTCAAACCAGCGCTCAGGATGAATTCGCATCTGCCTAGCCAGGAGCTGGTGATGATCGTGACCCGGTGATCCTGCGCCTCCTGTCTCAATAACGCTGCCCTCCTTTCGATACGGCTGCAGCGGGCAACGAGGCCTCGATAGATCAGTCGCTGCATCGGTGTCGGAGGGTAGTCGAGCGGGTGCAGTCGAACCGGACCACCGACCAGGTCGAGGCCTCGGCCTTCGATACACGCCAGCATCTGGACCAGCCATTCTGGATCAACAGTCTCGTCGTCGTCGACAAATCCGACGAAGTCCATTTTCTCGCGAATGGCGATCTCAAGGACATGGTTTCGGGCGGTCGGAATGCCGAGCTGAGGCTCGACCTCATAGACAACTTTCGACCCGAGGACATTGTCTTGAAACTCACAGATCATCTCAGAGAGTGAGGGCTCTTCACCATTTTCGACCACGGCAAAAACGACCTCAGTGTTTGGGCCGATCTGCATCTGCTCGAATGATCTCAACAGGGCCTGGAGCATTACGGGGCGGCTGCGCGTGACGACACCGACACACACTTTTGTTGGGGCTGGCTCAACAACTAACCGGTCCATGAATTTGAATCTGCTGGCAAGGCTACCGGGTGGAGCAGTTCCGCATTGATCCTGATTAGACAAATAGTCGTTATAATCTAATGAGTGATGCGCGGGGAAGACGCGCAACAGGTGGAGAGATGCTGGCAGAGGCACCTACTGGGAGACCAGGCAAGTTGATGCGAAAACTATCAACCCGAGGGATGTCAAGCCAAGTGAGTTTGAGAAGCTGATCGACGGAATGAAAGGCGGCTCCTGATCTCCGTTGAACCAACGCCCTGGCTCTCCAGCCAAAGGTACGATCTGCGCCAATGATCCAGATTGCCAGCCTCCATATCTACCCGGTGAAGTCGTGCGGAGCGGTCGACCTTAGCGAAGCCAAAATCGGGCCGCGTGGGTTTGAAAACGACCGGAACTGGATCATTGTCAACAGCAGGGGTGAAAAGGTCACACAGCGTGAACACAGCCGCCTCGCTCTTGTCCGGCCGAGCCTCGAGCAGGGCGAGCTCACCCTGGACGCCCCGAACATGCCGACCCTGGCCGTCAGCAAATCCGAAGGCGAGTCGAGCCAGATCGATGTCTGGGACAACATCTGCCCCGGCATTCGAGAATCTGATGAGGCAGCCGCTTGGTTCTCAGAGTATCTGGGCGAACCTGCAGCCCTCTATCGATTTGACGGAACGGGCCACCGCCCGGTGGATACCGAATGGGCCGGAGAATCAGGGGTCGGCACAGGCTTCAGCGACATCACTCAGTTTCTCGTGGCAAATGAAAGCTCGCTCACGGAACTCAACAAGTGGCGTGCTGATCAGGGGATGGCAGCCAGCCGCATCGACCGGTTTCGGGCGAACATCGTCCTTTCTGGTCTGCAGCCGTGGCAGGAGGATGAGATCGCAGCCTTGGAGACAGAAGATGGATCGGCAAAGATCGAATTGGTGCGCCCCTGCAGCCGCTGCCGCATCACCGATGTTGACCAGCAGACTGGGGTTGAAGAGGATCTAGGAAACCTTCACATCCTGGGGCAGAACCGCAAGTTCAGAAACTACCTGGGCGGAGCAAAGGTGATGTTTGGAGTTCAGGCGATCACGCTGAACGGCGAAGCGCAGTCACTTAGAGTTGGCCAAGAGCTGAAAAGAGCGGAGGTCTCGACCGGCCTGCCTGGCCTGCCGAGACTCTTCCCGCTCTAGTCCTTTTCAGTTAGAAGGCACGAGCCGAATGATCTTATCCGGCCTGTTGAGGGCGACGTAGATCGTGCCGTCTTTGTGGGTCTCGATGGCACGGACTCGACCCAGACCATGAAGCAGCTCTTCGTGCTCCACCATCTTGCCGTCCACCATCTTGAACCGGTCGACATTGTTGCCAGAAAGGCCGCCAGCGATCAGGTCTCCGTTCCACTCGGGGAAGGCATCACCGGTGATCGTGTCCATGCCGCTGCTGCCGACAGAGGGCAGCCACCGGAACGCCGGCTGTGCGATCTGTCCCTCAACTCGAGGCCACGGCACCCAATCGGGCGAATCGTTGTAGTTGATGCTGAACGCATAGTCGGGCCAGCCGTAGTTTGAGCCTTTTGTAATGAGATTGACTTCGTCGCCGCCTCGAGGACCGTGCTCTGTATTCCAGAGTCCACCTTCGAGATCGAATGTCATGCCTTGCGGGTTTCTGTGACCAAGAGCCCACATCGGGTTCCCGCTGATCGGGTTGTC
>JALGXY010000238.1 GCA_029824495.1 Fimbriimonadia bacterium | reverse complement strand
GGCATCGAGGACATTCTCGAAGCGGTCATTGAGAAGGTCCCTGCTCCGGAGGGCGATCCCGAGGCTCCGCTGCGCGCCCTGATCTTCGACTCTCATTTCGATACTTACCAGGGCGCAGTCGCCTATATCCGAGTGGTGGATGGCAGTGTCAAACCGGGCGACAAGATTCAGATGATGTCGACCGGAAAGACGTTTGATGTCGACGAAGTTGGTGTGTTTCGTCCAGCACGGGAACGAGGCAAGATCCTTGAAACTGGGGAAGTCGGCTTCGTCACTGCAGCGATCAAGTCGATCGGCGATGCGGCTGTCGGCGACACGATCACCTCGGCAGAGAATCCGGCGACCGAGGCTCTCCCCGGCTACCGAAAAGCCAAGCCGATGGTCTACTGTGGTCTCTACCCGACCGATCAGGACGACTACGATGAACTGCGCGATGCGATCGAAAAGCTGCAGCTCAACGATGCCTCGCTGGAGTTTGAGCTTGAGACCTCCGCTGCCCTCGGCTTCGGTTTCCGCTGCGGATTCTTGGGGCTTCTTCACATGGAGATCGCCCGCGAGCGGCTAGAAAGAGAGTTCGATCTCGATCTGATCCTCACGGCGCCCAGCGTCGACTACATTGTCAATAAGTCGGACGGAACGACCGAACACATCAGCAACCCGAGCGAGATGCCTGAGCCGCACAAGCTCGACTCGATCGAAGAGCCGATGGTCGAGGCGACCGTTATGGTGCCGAACGAATATGTCGGCACGGTGATGACCCTCTGTCAGGATCGCCGCGGAGCTTACAAGAAGACCGAGTACCCCTCGCCAAATCGGGCGATGATCACCTATGATCTGCCGCTGGCTGAGATCATTCTCGACTTCTTCGACAAGCTCAAATCTTCGACCAAGGGGTATGCCTCGTTTGACTATGAACTGGGCGACTATCAGGACAGCGACCTGGTGAAGGTCGACATCCTGCTCAATGGCGACCCGGTTGATGCCCTGTCGTTCATCGTCAACCGCCAGTTCGCCTACAACCGTGGAAAAGCGATCGTTGAGCAGCTTCGCAAGGTTGTCCCGAGACAGCAGTTCGAGGTCAAAGTTCAGGCCGCGATCGGCGCGAAGATCATCGCTGCCGACTCGATCAAACCCTTCCGTAAGAACGTGATTGCCAAGTGCTACGGCGGCGACGTCTCTCGAAAGCGAAAGCTGCTCGAAAAGCAGAAGAAGGGCAAGAAGCGCATGAAGAACATCGGCTCAATTGAAGTGCCTCAAGAGGCGTTCATGAGCGTTCTTAAGGTTGCTGAATAGAGTCGGCCACCTGATCCTGGATCAGATCCCATTTCGCCTGAAGATCGGTCAATAGAGGTGATTTCAGCCGAGCTGTTCGGCACATCTCCAAGTCTGCTTCGCACATCACAACGGCTTCAGTAAGCAGGCCGGCTTCGGCACGCTTTTCACCCATCGGGTCGAAGATCATCGAGGCTCCGCTCAGGCCTTTGCCGCCTTCGAAGCCAGCGTGGCTGCTCAGCACCGCATAGACTCCATGCTCCTCGGCTGTCTGGCGCATCATCCGTTCATATCTCTCGACATTCGCAGGTCGTTCACCGGCAAATCCGCGCCCAGGAGACGCAGCAGGAACCAGAATCAAGTCAGCACCTTGAACGGCCAATATCGTCGAGTTGATCGAGTGCCACACGTCTTCGCAGATCAGAATGCCGACCCGGCCAAGCCGAGTCTCAAATGCTCTAATCTGGGTGCCTGGCTGAACATGGCGGGTCTCGTCGAACACGCCGTAGGTCGGCAGAAAGACCTTTCGGTGGAGATGCACCAATTCACCTTGTCCATCCGAAAAGTCGATCCAGGCTGCACTGTTGAATGGCTGGCCAGAAGCCTCTTCATAGAACCCGACAACCACACTCACCGTCCGGCTCATTCCTGTCAGCCGAGCTGACAGCTCTTCAACCAAATGGTCAGGGGTGATGGCAGTCTCAGCAGCGGCGCCCTCGATCGTGTAGCCGCCGACGATGCACTCGGGCAGCACCACGAGATCTGCACCTTCCTCAGAAGCTTGACGACACGACTCAGCGATCCGGTCGAGATTGCCCGGAATATCGCCCATCTTTGAGCTGAGCTGAACGGCTGCCACGGTGAATGACATGCTGATTTCAGTCTACCTTTGGCCCCTCAGGCCGCCCCCGGACAACTATGCCTTCGGGAACGACGTTCGGCCACGAGAGGGCTTTGGCGATCAGACCGCCAGTAGTGCGGCCGTCTGCGGCACACGGCATCACCAGGCACAGCCGGTTCTTGGCGCGTGTCATCGCAACATAAAGAACACGCATCTCCTCGGCTTCGCCCGCAATCTTCTCCTGGGCCTGAAGGAAAGAGTGGCCTGGCCCATATTTGCCGAGGAAGCGGGCCGCACAGAGTCCTGTTCCACTGTCTACATAGACATCCTGGACAAAAGGCGAGACTTTACGGAAATTCTGCGCCAGCACCACCGTATCAAACTCAAGACCCTTAGCCTTGTGTACCGTCATCAGAGTCACCATGTCAGCAGATTCGTCTTCAGCGGGTGCGTCCCCTTCGCGGTGTCGCATCACCTGAATCTCTCGTATGGTCTCTGCCATCTGTCTGCCGTCTTGGTCAGGCGACTCGGCAGCGATCCTGAGTAGCTTTCGGACATTTGCCAGCATCTGTCGACCGCCCGGCTGAGCGGCGATCCGGGGAAGATAGGGCGATCGAGCCGTAATATGCCCCAGCAGCTCCCACGCTGGGATTCGGTCCGCGTCGCTGGGAAGCTGGTCGAACCAGTGGAGAAACACGCGGATTCGCTCCATTTCTGCTTCGTCATCCAGCTCTAGATCCCGCAGAGCTTCAATCGGGCTCGCCGCTTTTGCTGTCATAACAATCGTGTCTAGGCTCAGTCCTGCCAGCGGGCTGTGCATAACGGCAAGCTGCGCAAATCGATCCCTTGGATCACAGATGGCCTGGAGAGCATTGGCCAGATCACGAACTTCCAGCCGCGTATAGAACTGCTCCGATCCACCAGCGATTCTCGCCGGAACACCTGCTGCTGTCAAGGCATCGCAGAGGGTCTGGGCAAACGCTGCCGTTCGTATCAATACTGCAATCTCGCTCGGTCTTTTGCCCTCCTGAATCAGGCTCTGGACATTTTTGACCACCTGGTTAGAATCATAGGCCTCCATCTCCCAAAACTCAACTCCGGTGAATGGTCGTTCATCGGCAGAAGCAAACGGATCGTCCGCATCGTCGATTGTGCCCATCGGCTCATAGCCCTTAGGCCAGAGCCGGGCGAACAGGCGGTCCACAAAGGCGAGGATGCCAGGGTCAGATCGGAAGTTTCGGCTCAGCTTGAGCATCGGCATCTGCTCTGCTGCCTGCACGAACAGTTCGCGGTCCGCCTGCCTGAACCTGTAGATCGACTGCTGAGGGTCGCCGACAAGCATCTCACCTTTCAGGTCGAGGCTCCTTATCAGCTTATGCTGCATCGGATTGACATCCTGCGACTCGTCGATCAGGGCTGTTTTGAATTGATTGCGCAGCCGATCAGAGACCGCCGCATTCTCAGTCACCAGCTGCACAGCCATCGACTCGAGCGACGTAAAATCAAACTTCTGGATGCGGCGCATCTCATCTTCCAGCCTCTGCCAGGTCTGCACGGCGATCCAGACTAGACCGGTGGTCTGTGACGCCTGGTCCAACGAGTCTTGATGACTGGTCTTTCTGAACCAGCTAGGCTTGGCGATCCGGCGCGCCTTCATCTCGGAGAATAGAACCTCCTCCTTCAATTCAAGGGGAGCCTGTATGACGAGCTCGGCGATGTCGGGATGCAGTGATTCAGCAGCTCTGTGGTACCACTCAGTCAGGACAGCTTCTGGAGTCGAGTGGAGCTCTAGGATTTCCGAGGGGCTGCGGCCGATTCCCCGAACTCCTCGCATGCACTGGTCGACCGCCTGCCGAATCTTCTCGTCGATCTGGCCTGTGCCGTTGAAGATCGTCAGGCCCGCCAGGTTATGAAGGAGAGGAAGAGCGAGCCCATCCTCTTCGTATGCCTCAATCACCGCTTCACGAACCGCAACCTGTCGCATCTGCTGCGCAAAGTTCTCATCAAGAACCTCAAACTCAGGGTCGAGGCCTGCTGAGATGGCGTTTTCTCGAAGCACTCGCTCGCAGAAGCTGTGAATTGTCTGGATCGGGCCTGTCTCAGCGATCTGAGCATCGTTCTCTCGGCCCACTTCGACAAGCCGCCTCACGATCCTCTCCTTCATTTCGGCTGCGGCCTTGCGTGTAAACGTAATCGTCAGAATCTGGTCAGGCCGGAGGCCGCCTTCAACCACATGGTGGAGATACCGTTCAGTCAGAACGCTGGTCTTTCCAGAGCCTGCCGCAGCAGTGACGACGAACCGCTCCTGACGGTTTTCAACGGCTGCCGCCTGCTCATCAGTGAGCTTCAAGAGTCATCCTCCTGAACTGCTGCATTCATCGTTTCTCCAAAAACTGAAGAGCGCCTGCAGAGTTCGCCCGCACCACATCGTTCACAGGCTGAGCCTGGTCGAACACGAATGCTGCTCTGTTTGAGGGAGTCCGCTGCCTCGCTGATGCGATCCATAATCCCGCGAATCATCGTATTTGGCTTATCGCTGAGTTCAAACCGGCTGAGCCCAGCCTGGACTTTGGCGTTTGGCAGCTCGTCGGCCGGCCTGCGATAGTAGAGGAACACCCGCTTGCCGCTCGATGAATCGAGTTCGAGGGCCGGGTACTGCGCTCCTGCGCCTTTCATCGCCAACAGCCAAATGCCGAATCGCACGAGAGGCTCAGGCAAAGGCTCTCCTTCGATCGCCCGGTCCGCTGTTTCTGGGACACGGCCGAACGGCACTCGGCCAACCAAAAACGAACCGCTCTTGTAGATCATGGGCAGCGATCCTTTCAGGACGACTGTGCCCTCCTTTGTCGGGATCTCAGCTCTTAGGCTTTCACCGCCCAGCTCTGGCTGCTGCTCAACATCCGATCTTGGCCAGATCTCTCTGGCAGCAAACTCTCGATCGAGCCAGCCCTGCGTCAGCCTCTGTGAGGCAGACTCGAGCAGCTTCAGCTCCCACTCTTCGAGCTCAGAATACAGGTCGCTCAGCCGGGTCTCTGCAGCGTGGGCCAAACTCGTTCTTGCACTCTCCAGGTCAGGAGCTGTCGGCAGGCCTGCCTGCAGCGGCAGATCGGTGATCAGGCTGAGTAGGTGCGTGCGAGGAAGACTGATTTTCAGTCGATTCTGGAGAACAGACCGGAAGGGGCAGATGATCGTCTCTTCGATCTCTTTTGGCCCAACTCCCGATTCGGGATCGAGCCGAATAGCGTCTTTCGCAGCATCGGTCTCCAACCTGATCGGCAAAAACGGTTCAGGGTCGCTCGATAGCGACTCGCGTATCGCCAGGTCGGAAGGGCTTAAGCAGTCCTCCTTCGATGGGACGACTTCGGTGCGCGACCGGACGAGAGTTTCAAGATCTGAGACGGTCGCCTGCAGCTCTTTCAGATAGAAAGCGGGGACGTTGTCTCGGTCATCGCTCGTCTCCGGATAGCTGAAGATCAGGGCTGTCTCCGAGGCTGAGCAGAGACGGATGAACTCGTCTCGCTCGGCTGCTGCCTTCACATAGGAATCAGCCAGCGCGAAACGGCCTGAAGAGAGCTCTTTCAATTCAGCTAGGTCGCTGTCGAACAGCAGCGGATCTTCAGAGCGGCGGCGGGGAAGTGAACCCTCCAGCATCCCCAAAACGCAGAGCAGGTCGCAGCTTGGCAGAGCATCGGTCTTCGAAACGAATTTGACTCCATACTCATCGCCTCTGACCAGGACCGTCGCCTCTTCCCAGATCTCCTTTGCCGCTCTCAAAAACTGGTGAACATTGAGACGGCGCTCTGAAAGGCGGTCCGCCACCGATGCGGCATCACCCAGCGAGGTTTGAAGAGAGTATTGAGCCGCAAGATCTCTGGCCCTGCCGACAGGATCCTGTTCAGATAGATCGATCATGCCGCCATCACCCGCCAGCGCGATCACCTTCTGCCTCCATATTGTCAAGGTCTCTTCCGTCTCAAGCGCGTCTTTCCGCCAACGGAGGGCTGTCTCCAGCCACTCAAAACCGTCTCGTTCCTGAACCCAATCCTCTAGATCGGACCACTGAGTCTTCTCGTTTCTACAGGCTGCTTTTAGTGCTGTCCAGAGGCTGGTCTGCTGCTCAGAACTGAGACCGAAACAGCTCGATGCTGCCGGTTTCCCCACTCGCCGCACATCGTTGCTGAGGATCGCTTCGAGAACTCCCAGAACTGTGCGTGCAAACCCGGTTGAGAGCAGCGGCAATGGGATGCGAACATCAAGTGGAACGCCGAGTCGAAGTGCCGCAGACTTAAGCAGCGGTCCGTAGAAATCTGAAGATCTGGCGAAGATGCAAAGTCGGCTCGGGTCCGCTCCTTGATTGATCCTCTGCAGGCAGCTTCTCAGCGCCCATTCGCACTCAGAGAGCACATCGGGTGACCTCGAATCTGTAATCTGAGGATGCTCTGAAGTCTCTTGATCGGCAAAGAGAGAATCGGTCCATCGCTTATCCTCATCGAGAGAGATGATCTTCCTCCCCATACGGTCGGCGAGCCTCTGAGACGAGGCGAAAACGCGAGGCGTGTCCGGTCTTGAATCGACGACGACCGTGACATCGATCCCCTGCTGGGAGGCCCAGGCAAGCCACTGCTCCATCATCGGATGCTCCTGTGACCCGGCCAGAGCTACGATCCGACCGATTGCCGATTGATGGGCCAGCGACTTGGTGAGGCAGCGAGCGATACGGTCTGAAGAGAATTCGCGCCCCATCTCCTCCAGAATCTCCCGCATTTTGTGCTCGATGTGTGCGAGCTCGTTTAGGATCGAAGAGAGTCGGGGTGAAGCAGATTCTGCAAGCGATCTCATCTCATCGCCGTCGAGGCCGTGCGACCGAAGCTCTGAGAGCTTTTCGGCTGCAAGCTTGTGAAATCCGGGCCAGTCTCGGACAGCCTCAAACGGAGAGTCGTCCTGCAGCTGGCGGCAGATAGCAGAGACGAGTGCCCGCTGCTGCAGCGGCTTTGCCAAAGCCTTCAATGGCTCGCCTGTCATCGTGAGGAATCGCCCCACAAGACCGTACGCTCCTTCAAACTCAGCTTCAGATTCTGGGTCGACGGCCTCCTTTGCTCGGTTCAGCAGAGCATCGTCGAAGGCGGTGAAAATCGTAAATCCACGGTCGAGGCTGCGCACTACGGCATCAAAGGCAGGCCCGGCCGGAGCCGCGCCGATCACCTGAAGCCGTTGATCTGCCATAGTTGGCCTGTATTATGTCGCCCGGCAAGCGCCGATGGACGCTCTTCCGACAACTGATCGGCAGTCTTGTGCCGTTGATTTTCGTCGCTCCTCCTATCGGCCTGGGCGTTCAAGAGGTTGTCGCCCACGGTCCGAGCCTGAAGGTTCTGATGTGGGTCGGCGTGACGATCGTTGTTGGCTGGTTTGCAGTCTGTCTTTTTGGCCAGGTTGGCAGTGGCGGCGTCAGAAAGGCGATGGCGATCAGGCTTCAGAACGAGCGTCCGGGTGACCCCTTTCCTAAGTGGTTTGTAGGATTTGCCCGTCCGACTCACAAGAGCTTGATCGACCATCACGAAGATCTTGGCTGGCTGATACTTGAAGATGAACTGCTGGTTGTTCTTGGGTCAATAAGGAGATTTGAGATTCCTAGACGAATGGTCACGGGCATCAAACGAGAGCCGAACGCCCATTCGATCCTCGGATTAGGCGGTTGGATTAAAATCGAAGGCGAAGTCGGCGGAGAGAAGATCGGCCTGCGTCTGGAGCCGCGCATCAAACCGACCCTTCTTGGAAACCGAATGAAGATCGGCCCAATTCAGCGGGAAATCAAGTCTTGGCTGCAGCAGCCCGAAGGTACTCTCGCTGCCAATGAAGACAATTCTCTCGACCTGGGATCGCCCGGGTCAAGTGGCGATTGAGGCCGCCAGCAAAATGTCAAAAGGCGGTGGATCGCTGCTCGACATTCTCGAAGCTGGACTGGCCGCATCCGAGGATTATCCCGAGCTGGTGGCAATCGGACGTGGATCGATCCCCAACTCTGAAGGCCGAATTCAGCTCGATGCCTCGATCATGACCGGAGACACTCTGGAGTGCGGTGCGGTCTGCGGCATGGAGGATGTCCTCCCGGCGATCTCAGTCGCGCGAAAAGTGATGACCGAGACCGATCACGTGATGCTCTGCGGGGAAGGAGCGAGAAACTTTGCGATCAGCCAAGGCTATGCACCCCAAAATCTTCACACGGCCGATTCGTGTCGCCGATACAGCGAATTTGCGGCTCAAGATGAGAAGCGCAAGGACTATGTTCACACAGTTGATGACGGAGTGCCGACCCACGACACGGTGACCGTCCTTGGTGTTGAGAACGGAAAATGTGCGGCGGCAAGCTCAACAAGCGGCCTCGCGTTCAAGCTTCCAGGCCGAGTCGGCGACTCGCCGATCGTCGGCGCCGGCATCTATGCAGATGACCTTGCAGGGGCGGCTGGAGCGACCGGCTGGGGCGAGGAGCTCTGGAAGACTGCAGCCTCATTTCGGGTTGTTGAAGGTCTGCGGCGAGGTTTGACCCCCCAAGAGAGCTGCGAAGAGGTCATCACCAGCATGGTAAGACGCCGTCCAGAAGCGACCAAGTATCCGAGCGTTGTGCTCGCCGTTGGGCTTGACGGCAGCTGGGGAGCCGCCTGCTGCTTCCGAGCATTTGACATGTGGGTTCTTCAGGATGGCCTGCCTGTCAAACATCATTTCGAACCAGTGATCTAGAGGAACTCAAATGCCGGGCCTGATCGGAACAGCGGGACACGTAGACCACGGGAAGACCAGCCTGATTCAGGCTCTTACTGGGATAGATGCTGACCGCCTCCCTGAAGAGAAGACCCGTGGCCTGACCATCGATATCGGGTTCGCCCACCTCGATCTGCCACAAGCAGGACGCTGCTCAATCGTCGACGTACCCGGGCACGAGCGATTTCTGACGAACATGCTGGTCGGCTCGCTCGCAATGGAGACCGCGCTGCTCTGCATCGCTGGTGATGAGGGTGTAATGCCCCAGACCGAAGAGCATGCTGCGATTCTGGAGCTGCTGCCGATAAAGCACCTTGTCGTGGCGATGACCAAATCGGATCTGCTCGATGAAGACCTCCGAGAGCTCGCCCTCGAGGAGATTCGTGGCTGGCTCGAGACGACCCGCTTCTCCGGTGCGCCGATCATCCCCTGCTCATCCCAGACTCGGGAAGGCATCGATGAGCTGCTGGCGATCCTAGACAAGGCCGTTCTTGAAGAGTCAGAGGCTGCAGCTGGTGGATGGCGGCTGCCGATCGATCGAGTTTTCGCAATAAAGGGCCATGGAACTGTTGTCACCGGCTCGCTCGGTGGCGGGGTGGTGAAAGCAGGCGATGAAGCTGAGATTCAGCCAGGTGGTCATAAGGTGCGGGTCAAGTCGATCCAGGTTCACGGCGATGCCCCCGAATCAGCCACACCGGGAATGCGTACAGCGCTCAATCTAACGGGGATAAAAACCGAAGAGCTTCGGCGAGGAATGATCGTCGCTCAGCCCGGAATCACCTCAGAATCGACATCTATCGACCTTAAGATTGATTGGCGCAATCGGCCAAAGCACGCTGCGAGAGTGCGGCTGGCTGTCGGTGCGGAGGACGCGGTTGGCCGAGTGTTCTTGAACGACCAAGATGAGTCGTTGGCCCAGGTCGTTTTCGATGATCCCGTGGCTTCGTGCAGCGGTATGCCCGTTATCCTGCGCCTCCACAGTCCGCCGATACTGTTGGGGGGTGGAGTTGTTGTTAACCCCACCGCAGAACGGCGACGAAAGAGCGCGTCTGCACCGAGCTACGACTCGGATGAAGACATCTCTTCGGCCTTGATCAGAATCGCTGAGAGTCAGCCTGGAGGGGTTGCGACGGATGTGCTCGCCGCTGGTGTGGGTATGACTCTGCAGGCGATCGGCAAGACGCTCGAAGACCTCAAGAAATCAGGCGAGATGGTCGGCTTTGCAGGGCACTGGATGAGCCGCTCTGGCTTGGAGCAGGCCGCTGAAAAGTTTATCAACCAATTGGTTAAAGAACACGAATCAGAGCCAGAAAAGGCGCTGCTGCCTCGCGAGAGGATTGTGTCTCGGGCGGGCCTGCCCTGGGCCGGGAAACCGCTCGACAGGATCATCGCGCAACTGGCTTCCTCGGCGAGAATTCGCGTCAAGGGAACCCAGATAGCTGAGATCAGCTTTAGGCCAACCCTCAAGCCGAAGCAGGAGGTTCTTCTTCAGCGCGTAGAGGAGCTTCTCGGCTCCGCGGGTTTGGAGATTCCCAGCCCGAAGAAGATTTCTCAATCCCTCAATCTCCCGCCACAGGCAGTCGACCAGATCCTCAGCGTTGGGTTTGATACGGGCCGCCTGGTCTGGCTAGATGAGGGGATCTATTTGACAGCTGGCGACCTGAGCCTCTGGGCTTCAAAGGTCCGCGAGGCGTTCGCCGAACAGCCGTTTTCAGCGTCTGAGTTTCGAGACAAGTTTGGAGGCAGCCGCCGGACAGTGATCCCTCTGCTCGAGCAGTTGGATGCCCTCGGCGTTACAGTCAGGCAGGGCGACAAGCGGTCGGTTCGCGTTCAGTAGACCGAGAGAATGTCGGTCAGAGACTTCTCTTTGATCGTAACCGACTTCACGTGTCCGTAGCCTTTGAGAAGCAGCTCTACGGCGGCTTCTTGGCCTTCAACAGCCCTGATGATCACCGCGCCCTCTTCATGCCGGATCGACAGGGCGAACGGCTCGCAGAGGCTCCTGATCGACTCAGAATCGGCAGCTTCCACCACAATTTCCGTCTGGCCTGCCTCTCGCCTTAGCGCTTCAACAGTGTCTGCTTTGGTCGGTGAACCTGAAGACATGAGGACGACTCTGCCGAGCTGTTCTGCAACGAGCGGGCTCTCGGTTGCAACCAGGAAAGATCGGCCAGTTCGTGCCTGCTCACGAATGACCGTGATCGCCGCTTTCTGACGCCACGGATCGAGCAGGTCAACCAAATGGTCAATCACAACCAGCTCTCGCTTGCCGCTCAAGGCCTGTACAAGCCCAACTGCTGCCTTCAGACCAGCCGGCAGCTTAAAGACCGGTTCGTCCCGCACCTCGTCAAGCCCGAGCGCGTCGACGACTTCGGCAGACCTGGTCGGGTCTAGCGGGTTGATCTGACCACGGGCTGTGGCGCGCTTCTTCAGCGGCTCCAGACCAGCAGCATCAACTTCACAGCTCGCAACAAGCCGACCTTGGCCAGGCTGTACAAGCCCGGCAACGGCGGCAAGAAAATCTGATTTGCCTGCGCCAGAGCGGCCCATGACGGCCCAGGCTTCACCGCTGGAGACCTCAAGACTGCCCGGAGCGCCTTCTGCATCGAGCGAAAACTGGTCTACAGCTAGGAGTACACGGCCAGACATCAGGGTAGGCAGGTCAGTTCCTTGGGGGTGTGAGTGAGGATATCAACGCCATCCTCGGTGACGACAACGTCGTCCTCAACACGGACACCGCCGAAGCCTTCGATGTAGACACCTGGCTCAACGGTCCAGACTTGACCGGGTGTCAGCACGTCCTTAGATCCTTTGCCCAGTCGACCGTAGTCGTGCACGTCGATGCCGAGGCCATGCCCCAGCCCGTGGCCGAAGTATTTGGCCAGTCCTTTTTCATCGAGAATCCTGCGAGCCAGTGCGTCGATGTCTTCACAATTGATTCCTGGCTTCATCGCATTGATGCATTCGACTTCGGCTTTCAGAACCTGGTTGTAGACCTCGATGTGCCGCTCGCTCGCTTCTCCTACAACGTAGGTGCGCGTAATGTCGCTGCACCAGCCGTCCAAGACGCAGCCCATGTCGATGGTGAGGAAGTCGCCATTTTCGAGCTTTCTCTCGCTCGGCGTGGCGTGGGGTCGAGCACTGTTGGGGCCAGAGGCGACGATCGGATCAAAGGAAGGGGCAGAGCCGTTTCGCTTGTAGTAGAACTCAAGGTCGAGCAGGATGTCGTACTCGCTGACGCCCGGCTGAATCATCCGCTGGATATGTGAGAAGCAGTTGTCGGCAAGTGCACAGGCGGCTTGGATCTTCGCAACCTGATCTGGAGTCTTAATCTTCCGCAGCTCGGTCAGGATGTCGCTCATCGGCACCCATTCGACACTGTCATGATCCTTCTTTCTCGCTTCAACGGCGGCGTAAGACGTGCTCGTTTCGAACATGATCTCAGAGACGCCACAGTCACCAAGCGCCTGATTGAAGAACTCCTTGTGAGTGGTCGGGGCACCAAAGGAACGGACCTCGAGGTCGGCGACCTCTTCATTCGCCTGGATCGTGTAGCGGCTGTCTGTCAGGAACAGGGCATGGTCCTGAGTGACGATGCAGGAACCGGCTGAGCCAGTAAAGCCACTGAGCCAACGGACGTTTGAAAGATCG
>JALGXY010000237.1 GCA_029824495.1 Fimbriimonadia bacterium | reverse complement strand
GATCAGAGCCAACTGAAGGGAAGAGCTCTGCGTGCGCTTGGCATGAAGCTTCTCGACGGCCTTCCTGGCTGGGACTGGTCTGGCGTCTACCGCCTGGAAGGCGATGAACTGCATCTCGACGAATATGTCGGTGCTTCGACGGACCACACTGTGATCCCTGTTGGTCGTGGCGTTTGCGGCACGGCCGTGGCGGAAGACAAGAACCAGATTATCGAGGATGTTCGCGAGCTGGACAACTACCTCTCCTGCAGTGCCCAAACTCGTTCTGAGCTTGTTGTTCTGATCCGTGCTGGCGAGACGGTTCTGGGCCAGATCGACATCGACGGCCACCAGATCGGCAGCTTTAGATCTGAGGAAGAGGACCTGCTGGAAGCGATGTCCGCTCAATTTTCTGCCCGTTGGCAGGACTGACGCGACACTGGGCACACGGAACCTGACACAATTGACGGAGTAGTTGAAGCAATGGCCGGCGAATACGAGCTCCTAAGCACGATTGTCAATCCGACAGATCTCCATAAGTTCTCCGTTAAGGAGCTGAGTCAGGTCGCGGATGAGCTGCGTCAGGCGATCCTTGACAACGTCAGCAAGACGGGCGGACACTTCAGCTCAAATCTGGGAACGGTTGAGCTGACAGTTGCTCTCTACGCTGCCTATTCGATCCCTCCAGACAAAGTGATCTGGGATACGGGGCACCAGGCCTATCCCCACAAACTTCTGACGGGTCGTCTCCCCCGGTTCGACACGCTTAGACAGCACAAGGGGATCAGCGGATTCCTGAAGCGTGATGAGCACGAGCTTGACGCTTTTGGTGCTGGCCACGCAGGAACAGCCATTTCAGCAGGACTCGGTTTTGCCAAAGCCCGAGATCAGGTCGGCGGCTCAGAACGAGTCGTCTCGATCACGGGCGATGCAGCGATCTGTTCCGGCATGAGCTGGGAAGCGCTCAATCATGGCGGTGAACTTCAGACCGACATGATGGTGGTTCTGAACGACAACCGCATGTCGATCGCCCCGAACGTTGGAGCGATGACCCGCTACTTCACCAGCCTGCGATCCCGGCGCGAAATCCAGGATGCGGCGCAGATGGCCAAGCGGTTCTTGGAGAACATGCCCGGCCCTGCCCATCGAATCGCAGCCGGAATTCGGCACGGTGTCACCCACTACTTTGCGCCGGAAGAGACCGGAACAATTTTCGAAGAGATGGGCTGGGAGTACATCGGTCCAGTCGACGGCCACGATCTGCCCTCTCTCTACGACATTTTCTGCCACCTACGTGAACTGAAGCTGCCGCTGTTCGTCCACGCTCTGACCGTCAAGGGCAAGGGCTACGATGTGGCCGAAGAGGACGCGACCAAGTGGCATGGCGTCTCGCCGTTCGATGTCGAAGAGCAGGAGATGCCGAAATCGGCTGGGCCGGTCGCCTACACCAAAGTGTTCGGCGAAGTTCTGGTCGAAATGGCTGAAGAGGACCCGATGGTCTCTGCCATTACAGCTGGCATGCCAGATGGTACAGGTCTGAACAAGTTTGCTGAGACCTATCCGGATCGATATTGGGATGTTGGCATCGCAGAAGAGCATGCCGTTACGTTTGCAGCCGGTCTGGCCGGCGGCGGCGTGAAGCCGTTCTGCACGATCTACTCGACGTTCCTCCAGAGAGGCTTTGATCAGATCATCCACGATGTCTGTCTGCAGAAGCTGCCGGTTCGATTCTGTATGGACCGAGGCGGTCTGGTCGGCGCTGACGGCCCGACACATCACGGTACGTTTGACCTCAGCTATCTCGGCATGATGCCGCACATCGGTATCTGTGCTCCGAGGGACGGAACAGAGCTGCGCGAAATGATGCGCTTTATGGGCGACTACCAGGATGGCCCCACCGCCATTCGCTACCCAAGAGGCGGCGCACCTGATCAGCTTCCAGAGAACCGAACGGCTATTGAGTTTGGCAAGTCCGAAGTGCTCGGATGCCGCGGTGAAGGAAAGCCTGCAGCCACCATCGCTGCCATCGGTTCAATGGTCAAAGAGGCTTGGGATGCTGCAGGAACGCTGGCCGAAGAAGGCATCAATGTCTGCGTAGTCAATGCCCGCTGGGCCAAGCCGATCGACATTGAGGCGATTCAGCCGCTGGCAGAGGAGTCTGGCCAACTGATCACGGTTGAAGAGAATGTCCAACGTGGCGGTTATGGCGAAGCGCTGATCAGCGAACTGCGCGATGCAGGTGCTGCCGGTTTTGAGACCAAAGTGATCGCTCTTCCCGATCGGTTCATCGAACATGGCACACAGGCCCAGCTTCTGAACGACCTGGAAATGGACGCCGAAGGCCTTGCTGGCCAGATTCGATCAGCGGTCAAGAGCCGAAGCTGAGACTAGAGGTCCGGCCGGACGCTCGTCGTCCGGTACCCTCGCGCACATGCCTTATGCGTTTCGGCTGTACGACACCATGTCTAAGCAGGTCAAGGAGCTCAAGCCCCTTGATCCCGGTCACCTGACGTTCTACTCATGTGGCCCGACGGTCTACAGCTTCGCGCATATCGGCAACTTTAGAACCTTCCTGACCGCCGACCTGATTGTCCGAACGGCAGAGGCAATCGGCTGGGATGTCTCGTATGTCAGCAACATCACAGATGTTGGACATCTGACAGAAGACGATGTCGCCGATGCTGATGGCGAAGACAAGATGGAGAAGGCTCTCAAAAGCAAAGAGGGCGAACAGTTCAAGAAC
>JALGXY010000236.1 GCA_029824495.1 Fimbriimonadia bacterium | reverse complement strand
CTGAGGTTGTCTTAGATGCGCAGGTCTCAACCTTGACCAAAACCGATGACGGCTGGGATCTCGGTACCGAATCGGGAGCTGCCTATCCGACAAAGACAGTGATCATAGCGGCTGGAGCTGGATCATTCAGCCCCACCCCGATGGGCGCAGAGGCTGAAGCTGATTTTGTCGGCAAGGGCCTCACCTATGGCGTCCGAGAGAAGGCTGCCTTCGAAGGCAAGGACGTTCTGATCGTCGGCGGCGGCGACAGCGCGTTCGACTGGATCGTGAATCTTCACCCGATCGCCAAGCGAGTTCGGCTCGTTCACCGCAGAGACGTTTTTCGGGCGCACGAAGAGACGATCAAAGAGGTCGAAAACCTGGGCGTCGAAAAGCTGCTGTTCAAGAAGGTCCTCAAAGTTCAGGGCGAAGGCAGTGTGACCGGTGTTCTGCTCGAGGACACTCAGACGAAGGAGACAGCAGAGATCGCCTGTGATGCGGTTGTGGTCAATATCGGATTCAAGTCATCACTCGGCCCGATGCTCGATTGGGGCCTCGAAATCGAAAAGAGGCAGATCAAGGTCGATCATCTCCAGCAGACCGGCCTGCCCGGCGTGTTCGCTGTCGGCGATGTCTGCGTCCGAGAAGGAAAGCTGAAGCTGATCGCCACAGGCGTCGGTGAGGCTGCCACCGCGGTCTGTATCGCCAAGACGATGATCGACCCGGCAGCAAAGCTCTTCCCGGGGCACAGCTCAGACATGAACCTGGGGTAACTTCAGCGCATGATTTCGCGGCTGAAGGGGCGGGTTTGGGACATCGAATCTGGCTGCGTCATCCTCGACGTTTCTGGCGTCGGCTACGAGGTAAAGGCTCCAGAAGATGTCTTGGCTCAAGCCCGCGAAGGTGAGGAGATTGAGGTCTTCGTCCGCACAACCGTCCGCGAAGATGACATCTCGTTCTTTGGCTTTCTCAATCGAGATCAGCGGGCTCTGTTTGACATGCTTCGCGACGTCAAGGGCTGTGGGGCGCGCACCAGCCTTGCCGTCCTCAGCACACTTGGTGACACAGGCTGTCGAGCAGCTATCTCTGCCCAAGATGCAAAGATGGTCGCCCGCACGCCGGGTGTCGGTCCCAAGCTGGCCGAGAGGATTATTCTGGAGCTAAAAGAGAAGGTCAACGTTCCAGGCATGACCCCGATTCCTGACCAGCCGGCAGCCAAGAAAGAGGAGGCCGCCGACGAGCTGATCCAGGCGCTGATGTCGCTCGGCTACAGACGGGGCGAAGTCGACGATATTGCCGACAAAGCCCGCAAAGAGTCCGACGCGGTGGCCGACCAGATTAAGTTCGCTCTAAGGATGTTGTCGTCATGAGACAAGAGCCTGATCTCGAACCGACCAATGTCGAAATGGATGAGCCGTTCGAGAATTCTCTCCGGCCATCAAAGCTGAGCGATTTTATCGGTCAGCATGCGATCAAAGAGAGCCTGAGCATCTTCCTCAAGGCCGCGATCCAGCGAGAAGAGCCGCTTGATCACCTGCTGCTCTACGGCCCTCCGGGGCTCGGAAAAACGACCCTGGCGCAGATCGTAGCTTACGAAATGGCCAGTCAGATCCATGTCACGAGCGGACCGGCGATCGCCCGGCCTGGCGATCTGGTCGGCATCTTGACCAACCTCGAGTCGAACGCCGTCCTTTTCATCGATGAAATCCACCGATTAAGCCGCCAGGTCGAGGAGATCCTCTACCCAGCCATGGAGGATCGCAAGGTCGACATCATGATCGGCCAGGGCCCGGCAGCACGCTCGATTCGGCTCGATGTCCCGCCGATCACCGTAGTTGGAGCCACGACACGCCAAGGCCTGTTGACCGGCCCGCTGCGCGACCGGTTTGGCATCGTCAGCAGTTTTGAATACTATGATGAAGAGGCGCTCTGTCAAATCATCCAACGATCGAGCGAGATCCTCGGCTATAAGATCGATCCTGGCGGCGCAGAGGAGCTGGCAAAACGATCCCGTGGGACACCTCGTATCGCCAATCGGCTGCTGAGACGGGTTCGGGACTACGCCCAGGTCTGGGGCGAAGAGATGATCACAAGCGCGGCTGCAGCGAAGGCGCTGGAGGCGCTCAAAGTCGATCACCTGGGTCTGGATCGGCTCGACCGAGCGATTCTCGATGCGATCATCACCAAGTATCGGGGAGGCCCGGTCGGGCTCGAAACGCTCGCTGCCACGGTCGGCGAAGACGCGGGCACAATCGAGGACGTTTATGAACCGTTCTTGATCCAGCGAGGCCTGATCGCGAGAACTCCCAGGGGCCGGGAAGCCGCCCCGCTCGCCTACGAGCACCTGGGCCACCCTCAGCCGAACAGATAACTCCTCAAAAACCCGCAATTGCTGGACTGAGTTACAATTCGGCTATGACCGGACGAATATTCACGCTTGCAGCGATTCTCGCGCTCTTTGGCGCCGTGGCTATCGCTCGGCAGGATCTGCCAGGCCGCAGCCAAGAAAATCCGTTGATCATGCGGATGACAGACCCGCAGATTATGGCGATGCTGGCAGATATGGAGCTGTCCTACGAGACCGACGTAATCGGAGTCGACAACACGACCAAGTACCGCATCGATCTCGACGGCACGGTGGTCAATCTTTATCAGTACAAGGATAAGGACGGCATCATCGACTCGCTTCGATTGAGTGCTGGCTATGATATGGCCGATGGGCTGGAGATAGAAAAGGCGAATCG
>JALGXY010000235.1 GCA_029824495.1 Fimbriimonadia bacterium | reverse complement strand
TGACGGCCTGAGTGATTCCGCATCGTTTGATCGCGTTTTAGAGCTGCTCACACTTTCGGGTCGATCAATTCTTCACGCAGCAGCCATGATGGTCCCCGAGGCCTGGGTCGGCAGCGACGACCTCGACCAGGATATCCGCGCTTTCTACAACTATCACTCCACGCTGATGGAGCCCTGGGATGGCCCCGCCGCAATCGCCTTCACCGATGGGAAAACAATCGGTGCCGTACAGGACCGAAATGGCCTGCGGCCGGCAAGGTGTGTCCTGAGCGAAGACGGCCTGTTTGTGATGGCCAGCGAAGCAGGCGTAATCTCGCTGCCTCCGCAGGAGATCAAATGGAAAGGGCGTCTGCAGCCAGGCCGCATGATCGCGGTCGATACAGTCAACGGAAAACTCTTGATGGACAAGGACATCAAGAAGCAGCTCGCAGCACGTCAGCCGTATGCCGACTGGGTCAAGAGCCATCGACATCACATCTCCGACCTGCCTAAAGCCTCGCGATTCCACGCAACCGAAGAGGGCACGATTCTCAAGCGGCAGCTCGCCTTCGGCTGGACTGAAGAGGATATTCGCGCGATCGTCAGGCCGATGGCCGAGACCGGCAAAGAGCCTGTCGGATCGATGGGCGCCGACACGCCGCCCGCCTGTCTTTCAGAGAAGCCTCAGCCGCTCTTCAGCTACTTCCGACAGCTGTTTGCGCAGGTGACCAACCCGCCGATCGACCCGATTCGCGAAGAGCTGGTGATGTCGCTCAACAGCACCGTTGGTCGGGCGAGAAACATCCTTTCAGAGACGCCGGAGCACTGCCACACGCTCAGCCTCTCACAGCCGATCCTCACCAACGAAGAGCTAGAGAAGCTCCGCCGAGTCTCAACCGAAGACCTTCTTTCTACAACTCTGAACGCGACCTTCGTTGTCGAAGAAGGCGAGTCTGGCCTGCGCCGGGCGATCCGGCACCTCTGCCGTCGCGCCGAACTCGCGGTCAAAAATGGCTACACCTGTCTGATCCTCTCCTCCCGAGGCCTGGATGAAGAGTACGCACCGATCCCCTCGTTGATGGCGACTGCGGCGGTTCACAACCACCTGATCCGCGTCGGTCTTCGCTCGCAGACGGCCCTGATTGTCGAATCCGGGGAGCCCCGCGAAGTGATGCACTTCGCCCTGCTGATCGGCTACGGAGCAAGCGCCGTCAACCCGTATCTGGCGATGGAGACGATCGAGAGCCTGGCTCACAGCGGCAGGCTCGGTGAGATCGAAAAAGAGATTGCGGTTCAGTACTATATCAAGGCGTGCGGCAAAGGTCTGCTCAAGATCTTCTCGAAAATGGGCATCTCCACGATGGAGAGTTACAAGGGTGCGCAGGTCTTCGAAGCCGTCGGGCTCGACCGCGGCTTTGTTGAGGAGTTCTTAGAAGGCACGCCGAGCCGTCTGGCCGGAATCGGCGCTGATGTGATCGCAGCGGAGGCTCTTGAAAAGCACGCGGCAGCGATGGATGATGAGGAGCGGCTGCCCAGCGGCGGCGACTACAGCCACCGGGTCAAAGGCGAACAGCACCTTCTAACGCCGAGCACGATCTCATCGCTTCAGCACCACGCCCAGCACAATAAACTGGGCAGCTACGAAGCGTTCTCTCTGCACCTTCCGTGGCCTGATGGAGTTTAAGGGCGAAGCCCAGTCGATTCCGATCGAGGAGGTCGAGCCAGCCAGCGAAATCGTCAAACGATTCTCGACAGGTGCGATGTCCTTCGGCTCGATCAGCCAGGAAGCCCACGAATCTCTGGCGATCGCCATGAACAAACTTGGCGGCCGATCCAACACAGGCGAAGGCGGCGAGGACGAACAGCGGTTCAAGGACAACCGGCGCAGCGCGATCAAACAGATCGCCTCTGGCCGTTTTGGAGTCACTGCCAGCTACCTGGTCAACGCCGATGAGCTGCAGATCAAGATGGCGCAGGGCGCAAAGCCGGGCGAAGGCGGCCACCTGCCTGGCAAGAAGGTCGATGAGCGAATCGCTTCAGTTCGGCATTCAGTCCCTGGCGTCGGGCTGATCTCACCTCCTCCCCACCACGACATCTACTCGATCGAAGATCTTGCGCAGCTCATCTCCGATCTCAAGAGCGTCAACCCCAAGGCTCGGCTGAGCGTGAAGCTGGTGAGCGAGGTCGGGGTCGGTACAGTTGCGGCCGGTGTGGCCAAAGCGTACGCCGACCTGATTGTGGTCAGCGGTGCTTCTGGAGGCACCGGGGCTGCTCCGCTTTCGAGCATCCGGCATGCTGGTGTTCCGTGGGAGCTTGGACTTTCTGAAGCGCAGCAGATTCTGGTCAAGAACGGCCTGCGCGGCCGCGTTCGGCTGCAGGTCGACGGCAAAATGCTGACAGGGCGCGATGTAGTGATTGCCGCCATGCTGGGCGCAGAGGAGTTCGGGTTCTCAACCGCGCCACTCATCACGCTTGGGTGCGTGATGATGCGCAAATGTCATCTGAACACCTGCCCGGTCGGCATAGCCACCCAAGACCCGATTCTCCGCGAGAAGTTCACCGGCAAGCCCGAACACATTGTCCGCTACCTGTTTGCTGTTGCAGAACACGCACGACAGCTGCTCGCTGAGCTCGGCCTGAAGTCGATTGACCAGGCGGTTGGACGTGCCGACCTGCTCCAAAAGAGGAAATACGAATCGGGCACAAAAGCCGAAAAGCTCGACATATCGAGCCTGCTGATCCAGGCAAAAGGCGATCATGTTCGCTGGGCAGGCGAGCCAAATCTCAGCCCTGAGCCTCTCTTCGATACTGAGCTTATCTCCCACTGCCGTGAGTCGATCGACCAGGGCACCCCGACCGAGATTCGACTTCCGATAAAGAACGTCCACCGATCGGTTGGAGCTGGCCTGAGCGGCGAAGTCGCCAGAAAACATGGCTCTGCAGGACTGCCAGACGACACGATCCGATGCAGTTTTGATGGCTCCGCTGGACAGAGCTTCGGCTCATTCCTTTCGAAGGGCATGACGTTTGTCCTTGAAGGTGAAGCGAACGATGGTGTCGGCAAAGGAATCTGCGGCGGCCGTATCGCGGTCCATCCACCGAAGCAGTCTCTGCTGGCTCCGCAGGAATCGGTGATCATCGTCAACACCGCCCTCTACGTAGCGACCGCTGGAGAGGCGTTTTTCAATGGCCAAGCTGGCGAGCGGTTCGCCGTTCGAAACTCAGGCGCGTTCACCGTTGTCGAGGGTGTGGGCGACCACGCCTGCGAGTATATGACCGGCGGCGCGGCTGTCATCCTCGGAGAAACTGGGCGCAACTTTGGCGCAGGCATGAGCGGCGGTATTGCGTACGTCTACGACCCTGAGGGCACCTTCCGGTCTGGCCGGTGCAACCTTGAGATGGCCCAGCTCGGCGCGGTCGACCAGACCGAAGATGTCCAGCTGCTGCACAGCCTGATCAGCCGCCACGTCGAGTGGACCGGCAGCCCGGTCGCCAGACGCATTCTCGATGCATGGATCGAAGAGCTGGCTCACTTTGTCAAGGTGATGCCCGATGACTTCCGCCGTGTATTGGAGAGCGGTGAGGCACAGCATCCGATGGAGGCCGTTCGATGAGCCGCCCCACCGGTTTTCTCGAGTTTGGACAGGAGCGTCCGAAGAAGCGAAGTGTCAGCAAGCGGATCCACGATTTTGATGAGATCCTCCAGCCACTTCCCCAACACCGTGTTCAGACTCAAGCAGCCCGATGCATGGACTGCGGCGTGCCGTTCTGTCATACCGGCTGCCCCCTGAATAACCTGATCCCCGAGTGGAACGAGCTGGTCTACGAGAACCGCTGGGAAGAGGCGCTTGATCGACTGCACGCGACCAATAACTTTCCTGAATTCACCGGTTGGGTCTGCCCTGCTCCCTGCGAACCTGCCTGTGTTCTCGGCATCAACGAGCCGGAGGTGACGATCAAGCAGATCGAGCGCACTATCGTCGATCGGGGCTGGTCCGAAGGCTGGATCAACCCTGAACCACCGAAACATGAGACCGGCAAGTCGGTTGCTGTCGTCGGCTCCGGGCCAGCAGGTCTGGCTGCCGCCCAACAGCTCCGGCGCAAGGGGCATACGGTTGCGATCATCGAGAAAGCCGACAGGCTCGGCGGCCTCATGCGGTACGGCATTCCGGACTTCAAGATGGCAAAACACCGGCTCGACCGGCGGCTGAATCAGCTTGAAGGCGAGGGAATCAAGTTCCTGCCAAACACTGAGCTTGGCAAAGACCTGTCGATCGATGAGCTGTCCGATCAGTACGACGCTGTGATCCTAGCAGTGGGCGCCGAACAGCCACGCGACCCGAACATCCCCGGCAGCGATCTCGGCGGTGTGCACTTCGCCATGGACTATCTCGTCCAGTCGAATCG
>JALGXY010000234.1 GCA_029824495.1 Fimbriimonadia bacterium | reverse complement strand
AGAACCAGATGAATTTCACCGTTGGGCATGACCAGACGTGGATTGGGGGCAGCTTGAACTCCCGCCGCTGCCACAGGTCCGGCGGCTGCCGGAGTTGGAGCGGCATCATCGAGAACGATCTTCTGAACAGGTTTGGGCGGTTCGGGCGCTTGGACCGGATCGACACCAGCGGCAGGATCCTGAGGCTTGAGACCGAGCTTTTCGATCGCCTCTTCAGTCTGTTTTGGATTCGCCTTTACAAAGCGATAGATGCCGTAGCAGACTCCGCCGATCACCACCAAGCCAATAAACATGCCGATGATCCGCCCCGCTGGATTCTTTTCTGCCGGCTCTCGATCCTGTCGAGCCTCAGGCTCTTCAGTCGCGCCGGCACCGCCTGATTCAATCGTTTCGATTGAGTCTGAGATTTCGAGCAGAAACACCGGAGCGACCGGATCGACAGGCTTGTCCATCGAGACAGCTGCAGACCGTTTCAGCTCGCCGTCGATCTTATATTCAAAGCTGATTTCGTACGGTCCGAGTGGCACAACCTCAAACCGGACGAGACCACCATCGCTCGGATTCAAAAGCTGCCGCCGTTCCTGACCACCTGACTCGACATAGACTGTCCCGCTGGCCGCAGCCTCGCCCTCGTGCATGACGGAGACATTGATGGCCGCTGCGTGTGTCCAGTCGCCCGCGATCAGCCAGGCATCGCCAAGATCAGCAAGTGGCTTCGAGGCCGCTTTGCCGCTCGAGTGATCGATGATCGACATCGAAAGGCCAGCCCTATCTTCTGGCAGAGGGACAACGCTGCTCTGATCCGAGCTCACCAGCTCGTAGGATTCGTGAACTTCTGGGCTTCCTGTCGGATGAATCCAGATCGTACGCCGATCCTCGTTCTCGAAGGTGACTTCGACAGTCGATGCCGCCTGACCGACTGCAGTCGCAGCAGCCGCCAAGACCAGAAAGCTCAGGATCTTCCGCACGAGAGAATTGTAGCCCGAGCGAGCGGGAGCGCGCTGCAGAGATCCGAGGCTGTAAAGCCGACTTCGCCTATCGAATGAGCACAGATCTCTCCGGCGAGACCATGCCAATAGGCAGCCAAGGTGCAGGCATCATGGCTCGATAGACCTTGAGCCAGCAGAGTGCCGACCACACCAGCCAGGACATCGCCCATGCCGGCACTCGCCATGCCAGGGCAGCCGGTCGAATTGATCGAAAGAGGCTGATCTGGGGAGGCTGTCACAGAATACGGCCCTTTCAAGAGAACAGTCTTTCCAAATTTCGTGGAGGCATCTCCGGCAGCCTGCAGACGTCGACGCCCGATCTCGGCCGACGACAATCCGATCAGTCTTGAGAGCTCCCCTGCGTGGGGTGTCAGTACAGATGGTCCAGCAGGAAGCTCAACCCCACTAGCGGCTGCGTTCAACGCATCCGCGTCGATGCAGCAGGGCAGGCTGATCTCTGCCCACGCGTGGGAGAGCAGGCTCCGCACCTCCTCGCTCTGACCGAGGCCAGGGCCAAATACGGCCGAGTCGGCTTTCTGCATTGCCTGCAGGAGATCAGCGGCACCACCAAGGCGGGTGGTCAGCGTCTCTGGCCTTCGCTGCAGAACCGCATCGCAGACCCCGGGGGGTGCGACGAGCTGGACCATTCCAGCCCCAGATCGGAATGCAGCTTCGACACAGAGGATCGCGGCCCCAGGCATAGAGGGGCTGCCAGCCACCACCAGAACCCGACCAGCTGATACCTTGTGTTCAGACGGCCTTCTTCGGGGCATCAGGTCACTCATTTCAGAGCGACAGGTCAGCCGAACACCAGTCGGCTCGTTCAACAGGTTTGGGGAGAACGTTATCGGCTCCACAACCCAAGTTCCGGCGGCTTCCAGTCCATCGCTTTGGAACAGAAACGGCTTCGGCAGCCCGATGACTACTGTCCTGTCTGCTCTGACCCAGGCTCCACCACCATCACCTGAATCGCACTCGATCCCGCTCGATACGTCGACCGCTAGAACAGCTGCTTCCGAGCTGTTGACAGCCTCGATCGCCTCTCTGATTCTCCCTCTGGTTTCGCCCGTTGCTCCGATGCCAAGAAGGGCATCGATCACGAGGTCATCCTCTGTAATCAGAGGGATCAAGGAATCGCTAAACTGCACCCGGACCCCAGACGTAATGGCCTGCCGGCAGTACTCAGCGGCATCACCCTTCAGGTCATCCTGGCCAACAGAACACCAGACGACAACGCTCCTGCCTTCCTCATGGGCGAAAAGAGACGCTGCAAACCCGTCGCCGCCGTTGTTTCCAGGGCCACAGAGAACAACCACCCTTCCTCGCGCCTCAATAAGGCGTGCGTGCTGCCAGACGGCCTCACCGGCCGCCCTCATCAGTTCAGCAGAGGCAACGCCATGCTGCTCGGTCGTTAATCGATCGATCTCACGGCTGCGGGCGGCGCCGGCGATCCACATGAATCCTCAGAATCCAGGCCCCTCGTCGATTCGCGAGAAGCTGATCACAGTCACCAGGTGTGCTGGTGTCACAAAATCGTCATAGATTCTCGACATCAGCGAAATAATCTCGTCCTGCGTGCGCAGCTCCGGGTTTTCGCGGTCGATGTCCCTAGGAGAGAGATCTTTGATCGCCACGACCTCAACCTTATCTAGAATTGCAGCGTAGAGCTTTTGACGGCGAGAAAAACGAGCACCTACGGTCACCCAAACAATCATCCCAGGCTGGTACTTTTGAGTCTTGTCACCGAGGCGGATGGTTGCAGTCTTTCGCCC
>JALGXY010000233.1 GCA_029824495.1 Fimbriimonadia bacterium | reverse complement strand
AAACGTTCAGAACTCCGATCGCCATCTGACCCGCAAACCCAATCATGGTCCATCTCGCCCACTTTTTGATCTGAGGATCTGGTCTTCGAGAAGCCACATATGCGGCCGCAACAACAATAAAGAGAAAGATTGAAGAGGCCAACAGAGGATGAGCCAGTCCGCCTTTCAACAGAGGATGAGCCCCTTCGCCCAGGTGCAGCGACCAGCGGGCCGACAGGTTCTCGGCAGCAGCAAAATCTTCAGCAAACGCTGTCTTGCCAAGGGCTGACAACGCCCCGGTTCCTGCCATCACCAGACTGCCGAACGCCGTAAAGACAAGCGCCCACAGAACAGGGCCTTGAGACTTCATCTTAACCTGCTGCAGGAGTTTCGCTGGAGCGGCAGCTGCGGTCAAGAAGACCAAGAGTGCGTAGGTGTTCACCAGATGGAGCGGCATCACAATCGCCCGCTCAATCGATTTGTCTTCAACAACCCAGCTGAATCTGACCAAGAGCATTCCAACCAGGGCTTCGCTCAGCGTGAAGATCAGTGACCAGAAAGCGGCTTTGCGAACAGGGCTCGCCGACTCAAATGCTTTGCGGGCCCACATGTAGAGCCCGATCACCATCAGGAGCAGAATGCCAGAGGTCGCACGGTGCGTGAATTCAATAAGTGTGGCTGCGCGCGTCCCTTCCGGAATGAGCTGGCCTTCACAGAGCGGCCATGAGACTCCGCAGCCATCACCAGAATAGGAAGCTCGAACGAAGGCGCCGAAGATGATGACAAACACCGCCGCGCCCAAAACGGACATGGCGTATTTGCGGAATTGGCCGAACTGACCGTCTCCTTGCAACACATCAACTTGAGCTGACGTCTCCGTCAACTCTTCATTCGAAGCCCCACCCGGCATCTATCGGGCCATGATAACCCTAATCTTTGCAGCTGCGTCAAGCCTATGACCTAGCCGACAGACTCATCTTTTCAACGTGCAATTTTTTGTGTAGATTCATCAGGTTCAAATGCACAGAATTTGCAGATACTGACTTTGAAACTTTTTGAAAACGAGTCGTTGTTGGCTGACAGTCGTCTAGAATGCAAGGAACCGCCAATCGGGGAAGTGTATTGAGTCCATTCATCGTCGGAGCCGCCGCTGTCTGCCTTGCATCTGCAGGGACGCCGCCCGACCGCCCGATTCGCTATACATCATTGATCGATGAAGAGCACGCCCTCTATCACATCGTCAAGGCCGACATGTCGAGCGGCAGCGTCAAAGCGGAGACTCTTTTCGAGCCAAATCTGACTCCCTTCTGGTCGTTCATCGGCAAGTCTCAGCCTGCAGCTGCGATCACAGGAACCTTCTTCGCTTGGGAAAACGAAAAGCCTGTTGGTGATGTTCTGGTCAACGGCGTGCTGAAATGGCAAGGTTTCAGAGGATCGGTCGTAGCCATCGACTGGTTCGGCAAAGCACACATTTTCGATTCAGAATTCCGAAAGCCGGTCGATTGGTACCCCTATCGCCATGCCCTTCGAGGAACTGTCAGAGTTGTCACCAACGGCGTGGTTAAACCGAATCCCAAGGCCCAGCACTTCCGAGATGGGCGTCTCTGGTCGAAAGCTGCCCGCACCTCGATCGGCGTCACCAAAACAGGCGATCTTGTCCTTCTTGCAACATCGAACAAGGTCACTCTCACTCAGCTTGGCAACGCCATGAAAGAGATGGGCGTGCACGACGGCATCAGCCTCGATGGCGGAGGCTCAACCATGCTCTACTATCGAGGAGCGCAGCTGATTCCCACCCACAGAAAACTGAGCACGATGTTTGTGCTTCATGAGTATTCCCCGCTGGACCGCACCTACGAGACCCACTTAGAAGGCATCGCCAAAGAACAGCGCACAGGCTCACTCGAAGCTGTATTCGACCTTGCCCTGGGAGCAGAGAAAGGTTCAGCGGTAGACTAGCAGAGCTTTGCCAAGGGCGCACCTCGCAGTCATCATCCCGGCATACAACGAGCAGGATCGGATCGGCCCCACGCTGGAACGAGTCTGCGAGTACTTCCAAGGTCAAAACTACACTTGGCACGTCACTGTCGTCAGCGACGGCAGCTCGGATGAAACCCCCAAGATTGCCGCAGATTTTGCTGCAGAAAATCCGAACGTCTCCGTCGATCATTACGAGCCGAACAGGGGCAAGGGCTACGCTGTCCAGCGGGGCATGATGAAGGCGGATGCTGACTGGATCCTCTTCTCAGACGCAGACCTGGCAGCACCGATCGAGGAGATCGACAAGCTTTTCAAACGAACCGGCGAAGACAGGCCGATAGCGATCGGCAGTCGTCCGCTCAAAGATTCAAACCTCGAGATTCGCCAGCCCTGGTATCGAGAGATGCTTGGAAGAGCCTTCAATACCGCCGTTCAGATATTGGCGATTCGCGGGATCAAGGACACACAGTGCGGGTTCAAAATCTTCCGACAGGCAGAAGCTCAGGAGATTTTCAAGCGCTGCAAACTCGACGGTTTTGGCTTCGATTTTGAAAGTCTGATGATCGCGCGGGATCTCGACATTCCGATCGAAGAGGTTCCGATTCGCTGGTCCCATCAAGAAGGCTCGAAGGTCATTCTCATGCGCGACGGCCCACGAATGTTGCGCGACCTGATCAAGCTGAGACTCTGGGGCAAAAAGAGGCGGTTGACCACTCGTGAAAGCGACTGAATACGACCGAATGCGCAGCCTGGAGGACCGCTACTGGTGGTTTGTCTCTCGTCGATGAATCTGACCCTGTGCTCGATGTCGGCTGCGGCACCGGCGCCCTGCTCACCGAACTGCAGAAGACGCGCCTCGCTTATGGTGCGGACCTGAGCCTGAAAGCACTCGCCTACGCCAGAGAACGAGGGCTCAAGAACCTGGTTCAAGCCGACGCCCAAGCCCTCCCCTACACCGACAACAGTTTTGCAGCCTGCGTCAGCCTCGATGTAATCGAACACGTGCCCGATGACCACGCTGCTGTTCGAGAGATCTGTCGCGTTCTTAGACCGGGTGGAAGAGCTGTAATCAATGTTCCCGCGTTTCGCTGGCTCTGGGGGCCGCACGACGTCGCGCTGATGCACGAGAGACGGTACACAAAGACCGAATTGAAGCAGCTCCTCGAAAGCGAAGGGCTGGTGGTCGACAAGGTCTCTTACGGTGTTTTCTTTCTCTTTCCTATCGTCATTCTCGTCCGCCTCCTGGAAAAGCTGAAGTCGAAGAATGAGGTGAGCATTCCTCAGGTGCCCGACTGGGCTAACCGGATGCTGATCAGGCTGATGGAGTGGGAGGCGAAGCTGATCCAGCGGGTCTCTTTGCCCTGGGGAAGCAGTGTTGTTGCCTCCGCCCACAAGCCGGGAGCGTAGAATCAGGTGCAGATGCGAAACGTCGGCTGTGTCCCCTATGTCAATGCCAGGCCGCTCGTCCATTTCTTGGAGCGTGAGGGCAGCCCGATCAGCATCACATATGACACCCCCAACCGGCTGGCCGAACAGCTGCGGGCCGGCACACTCGACGCAGCACTGGTTTCAAGCTGGATGGCCCTAAATGAACCGGGCTGGCGTGCAGCTGACGGGGTCGGGATCGTCTCGAATGGCCCGGTCGAATCGGTTCGGCTCTTCTCCAAAGTTCCGATTCGTGATATCCAGACCCTGGCCCTCGATCCCGCTTCGCTGACAAGCAACTGTCTGGCCCAGGTCATCCTCGCGAAAACCTACGATGTAAATCCGAACTGCCGCAA
>JALGXY010000232.1 GCA_029824495.1 Fimbriimonadia bacterium | reverse complement strand
CGACCGGCCGATGGGACATCTCCGTAAGATCACGATGGAGGAGGTCGAGGCGACCGGCAAGATCGGGGCGACCGAATCTGCAGACTATTCGAGCTGGCATCTGCTTTCACTCGATGCGTGTATGTCGTGTGGCCGGTGTATGGAGGTCTGCCCAGCTTACGGAGCAGGCAAGGGTCTCAACCCGAAACAGGTTGTGGCTGATCTCTTTGCGGTGGCTGGCACAGACAAGCCGGTCACCGAAGCGATGACCGAAGAGGCGCTCTGGTCCTGCACCACATGTCATGCGTGTGTTGAAGCGTGTCCGGTGCTGATCCGGCACGTCGATCTTATTGTTGATGGCCGCCGGAACCTGGTGGCAGAAGGGAAGCTGTCCGGCTCCAGTGCGACTATGCTGAGACAGGTCGGTTCGACTGGCCACGCTTGGGGCGAGCAGCCAGACAAGAAAGAGGAATGGATGAAGGGGCTCGATGTCCCGCTGGTTCGGAATGGTGTCGAATACGACTGGATCCTCTGGGTGGGATGCGCCGGCGCGACCGACCCGGCGGCGGTCAAGACCACGCAGGCGTTGGCCAAGCTGCTCAAAAAAGCTGGGGTTAAGTTTGCCTGTCTCGGCAAAGAGGAGTCGTGCACCGGCGATCCTGCAAGGCGGGTGGGCGATGAGTTCACCTTCCAGGAGATGCAGGGGCAGAACCAGACAGTTTTTGACCGGTACGGCATCAAGAAGATCGTCACGGCCTGCCCGCACTGCCTCAATACGTTCCGGAATGAGTACGGCGATTTTGGGGCTGATCTCGAGGTCTGGCACCACACTCAACTGCTGGCTGAGCTGGGCGAAGCAGGGAAGCGCGAATCGGCAAGCCCCGGGCAGGGCGAAGTCACCTATCACGACCCGTGCTATCTGGCCAGGGTCAACAATGAGAGCAATGCACCGCGGCTGCTGGTCGGCGATCGATCTGAATATGACAGAGACAAGGCTGCAATTCAGAAGTATCTGGAGGATGGTCCGGAGAAGCCCGGTGTCTTGGCAGAACCTGAGCACCGCGCCCACAAAACCCTCTGCTGCGGCGCAGGCGGCGGCATGATGTGGATGGATGATGATCCAGAGTCGCGGCCGAGCAGTGTGAGGATCAACGAGCTTGTCGACACAGGCGCAAAGACCGTTGCTGTCTCCTGCCCGTTCTGCCGGATCATGCTCGATGCGGGTCTCAGTACAGAGGGTCACGATGAGATCAACCTGGTCGATATGGCTGAGCTGCTGGCAGAAGCAAACGAGGACAAGTGATCATCGGCATCGGCACCGACCTTGTGGAGATCGCCCGGATAGAAGAAGCGATGGCAAACCCGGCGTTCGTCAAGCGAATTCTGACCCCCGCAGAAGAGCAGGTCTGCACAACGCCTGAGAGGGTTGCGGGCCGCTGGGCTGCCAAAGAAGCATTATCAAAAGCCCTGCCGGATCTTAACAATTGGCATGACGTCGAGATCTTGAATGACAAGGACGGGCGTCCGGTGGTGACGCTGGCAGATACGGTCGAAATTGAACTTGGGTCGAGGGTGATCGTGTCGATATCCCATGAGCGGTCGATGGCCTCGGCTGTAGCGATTGTGGAAGCTCTTTAACCTTCTTAACATTGCCTTAAAGAAGCGATCAACTCAAGATCGCATAATCTGGGTGATGAGAGGTTTCAACCTTGTTCACTCAACTGCGGCAGCTGCCGGTGCTGCTGTGCTGATTTCATTTTCTGCAGTCGGCTGCTCTGGCGGCTCAAGCTCCGGGGAGGGACTGACTGGCACAGTAGTGATCGACGGTTCTTCAACCGTGACTCCAATCATGGAGGCGATCTCTGAGGAGATGATGCTCGAGAATCCGAACGCCAACATCGCGATGGGCACCTCCGGCACAGGCGGCGGCTTTAAGAAGTTCATCGCTGGTGAGACGGACATCACGATGGCATCACGACCGATCAAGGACTCTGAGAATGAGAAGCTGATTGCGGGAGAGATCGATTTCGTTGAGATCCCCTGCGCCTTTGATGGATTGACCGTGGTGATCAATCCGGACAACGATTGGGCGACGAATCTAACTGTTGCAGAACTGAACAAGATCTGGGAGCCAGGCAGTACAGTCCAGAACTGGAACCAGGTGCGCGAAGGGTTCCCTGACATGCCGCTCAGCCTTTACGGTCCCGGCACAGATTCAGGAACTTTTGATTACTTCACCGAGGTGATCAACGGCGAAGGCGGGGCAAGCCGATCTGACTATTCTGCCAGCGAAGATGACAACGTTCTCGTCCAAGGCGTTGCTGGCCAGAAAGGAGCGCTCGGCTACTTTGGGTTTGCCTACTATGAAGAGAATAAGGGCAAGCTGGCCGCTGTTGCAATCGATGGCGGAAGCGGACCGGTTCTGCCGACCATGGATACGATCAAGTCGGGAGAGTACTCACCTCTGTCACGACCGCTCTTCATCTACGTTCGGGTCGACAAGGCCGACGCAAATCCGACTGTTGCAGCAGTTGTAGATTTTCTTCTGGGCGACGGATCTGAGCTGGTCGACGAGGTCGGCTATGTCTCAATTCCGCAAAACTTCCTCGATATGATCCAGGTGCACTTCGACGAACGCGTTTCAGGTTCGAGATTCTCTGGTCACACTGAAGGAAAGACCTTCGAAGAGATCCTGTCTAGCTAAGTTAAGACCGTGGCCGCTGCTGCTGAAAACTCGACCCGTCAAGAGAACCTGTTTCAACGCAGGTTCTCTTGGCTTCGTTCGCGAGAAACGCTCTACAAAGTCTTCTGTTTTCTTTGTGCATTTCTTTCGATTCTTGTCACTTTCAGCATCATCTACCTTTTAGGCAGGGAGACGATCGCGTTTTTTCAGAGCGGCGTCACCGTCAAAGAGTATCTGACCGGCCGTGAGTGGGGGCCGACATTCACTCCGGCCAAATTCGGCGTTCTGCCGCTGCTCAATGGTTCGCTTCTCATCACTGTTGGGGCTGCTCTTGTGGCTCTGCCGCTGGGGCTGGCCAGTGCGATCTATCTTTCCGAATATGCCAAGCCTATCGTCAGAAAGATTGTCAAGCCGATCCTTGAGGTCTTGGCTGGCATCCCGACAATCGTCTACGGCTACTTCGCCCTGTTCCATATCACTCCGGTGCTGCGCAATATGTTCAGCCCAGAGACGGTGAATGTCTACAACGCGGCCAGCGCTTCGATCGTTGTCGGCATCATGACCCTGCCTCTGGTCGCGTCACTGTGTGACGACGCGATCATGTCTGTTCCAAAATCTCTTCGAGAGGGTGGAAAGGCGCTCGGCTCAACCAATTTTGAGGTGATCAAGAAGATCCTTCTTCCGTCAGCTCTCAGCGGCATCATGGCGGCATTTATCCTGGCGATCTCGCGAGCAATTGGCGAAACGATGGCAGTCACGCTGGCGGCTGGTGCTCTGCCGAAAATGACCGTCAACCCTGGCGATTCGATCCAGACGATGACTGCATTTATCGTGCAGACGACCAAAGGCGATACGCCGGCTGACAGCCCCGCCTATCTGACTCTATTCGCAGTGGGCACTACGCTCTTCCTCATCACGCTCGGTCTCAATCTAATCGCGCGACGTCTGGTCAAGAAATACGCAAGGAGCTACTGATGGCGAGTGTTCAATCTGTTGATATTGACCTGACAGTCCAGGTCTCTGGATCACGCAAATTCTGGGAAAAGTCATTCAAGTTCATCTGCATGATGGGGATCATCATCGCATGTGCATTCCTGGCATTCCTCCTCTATTCGATATTCAAGGATGGCTGGGCCAGAGTCAACAGTGAGCTCTTCCAGAATTTCCCCTCGCGCAGGCCTGCAAAGGCTGGCATGAAGGCTGGCATTTTCGGCTCTCTCTGGGTGATTGGTGTTACGGCGGGCGTCGCTGTTCCTGTCGGTGTTGCTGCTGCTGTCTATCTCGAGATGTTCACGTCAAAACGGAACAAGCTCTCCCAGTTTATTCAGCTCAATATCGCGAACCTTGCCGGTGTCCCTTCGATCGTGTATGGACTGCTCGGACTCGCTCTGTTTGTCCGAACCTTTGAAATGGGGCGGTCTGTTCTGGCGGGTGGACTGACGATGGCGCTGCTGATCCTCCCCGTCATCATCGTCGTTTCACAAGAGGCGATCAGAGCTGTGCCGAAGGCGATCTACGAGGGCTCGCTTGCCCTGGGGGCGACCCGATGGCAGACGGTGGCCAAACAGGTGCTGCCAAACGCGATGCCGGGAATCATCACGGGCATTATCTTGAGCATCTCAAGGGCTATTGGTGAGACTGCGCCGCTGATCGCAATCGGCGCAGTCACCTTTATCGCCAAGACTCCTGAGAGCCTCGACTCCATGTTTACGGTCATGCCGGTTCAGATCTATGAGTGGTCGAGCCGCCCCCAGGAAGAGTTTCACGAGGTTGCAGCTGCGGGAATCATCGTTCTCCTCGGCACTCTGATCCTTCTCAACTCTGTCGCAATCATCATTCGAGCTAGATCGCAGAGCAAGCATTAGGGCAGAATCAGCTAGTGGCGAGTTTTGGGCCGATAGCGCCGCACTACGACGTTCTGATGTCTTCTGTCCCCTACGAGATGTGGGTGGGCTACACGCGCCTGCTCTTCGCTCAGCATGGGGCAGAGCCTGACACCCTGCTCGATGTCTGCTGCGGGACAGGCACCGCCGCAGACATGTTCGATGAGGCTGGCTACGAGGTGGCTGGATTCGATCTTTCAGAGCCGATGATCGGCGAGGCTCGCCGCAAGGCGAAAAAGACGAAACGGCAGATCGACTACACCGTGGCAGATGCTGCGGAACTCGATCTGGGCCGCCAGTTCGATGCCGCCTACTCCTTCTTTGACAGCCTGAACTACATCACCGACCCAAAGCGGCTGGAGATGGCGATCAGGCAGATTGGAAAACATATCAAGCCAGACGGGCTCTTTGTGTTCGATATCAACACAGCGTACGCATTTGAGCAGGACATGTTCACGCAAGAGGATCTGCGTCAAGCCTCCAAGATCCGCTACAAGTGGGTGAGCGAATACGACCCTGAGACAAAGATCATTCGTGTTCAGATGAAGTTCTGGAAGGGCAGAGAGGTTTTGGAGGAGGTGCATGTTCAGCGCGCCCATACGGTCGAAGAGATCTCCACAATGCTGGCTCTTGCCGGATTCCCGGAGATCCACCTCTACGACAGCTACACCCTCGATCCGCCAAATCGGCGAAGTGACCGAATCCACTTCGCTGCTCGGAAGTCTCAATCTTGAGAGGCTAAACTGAGAACATGATCTGCGCAGCCGCAGCAATCGTCCTTGCGGACCCGCTTCTTTTTGTTGGGGCGAGGGCTCCGATCGCCGACACATTTCTCGATCAGCAGAATCCTGATCAGAACTATGGCCGCGACATGGCCCTCGTCGGAGGCAAGGACAAAGGGATTCTGATTCGGCACAATGCGCTTCATCTCGAAGTGCCGGCAGGTCACAAGATCACCGATGCCAAGCTGCATCTGACCTTGATGAGCGGCAAGCCCAATGTCGAGAAAGTTGACCGAATGATCCGTGACTGGTTTGAAGGACCCGAAAGAGGCGACCGCAAGGAAGGAGCCGAGGCTCCTGCACTGGCCTCCACCTGGAATGGGGTGAGAAGAGGAGTTGGCTGGAATGGTGGCGGCGCGAAGGGCGCCCAAGATGTGACCCCGGTCTCAGGCTGGTCGGCGACGATCGTTGATCAGACGTTGACGATCAGCGGCCTCGGCCCAGCTTTTCAGGAGATGCTCGACAGCCCCCTCAAGAATGGAGGGCTGCGGTTGAGCATGGACAGCTACTGCGCCTTTGTCAGCACTGAAAACATGGTGTTTGGTCCGCAGATCGAGCTGACAACCGAACCGTCTGGAGAGATGGGACCCGATCTCTTTGCTTACGAAGCCGTGCCTTCCAGCCCAGGAGCGAGCGATTGGACCCTCACCATTCAGAACAGAGGGACAGCCGATTCAGCGGGCGCTCAAGTTCAGTTCTTGGTCGATGGCGAGCTGAAGAGCGAGACTGCCCTGGAAGGGATCAAGGTCGGCGGCGAGCGCAGAGTCACTGCAAACCTGCCGATTCGCATCAACGATACAGACCACCGCCTGAACGAGCTGCAGGTAAGGGTTGTCCCGGCCGGTCCGGATGCCGATTCTCGCAACGATGTCATGCGGGTGCCGATGCAGGGCATTCCGGTTGCACTCGACCAGCGCTCTCAGCTCTCTGACGACCTGTTGAGACGTGCCGTGGACCGCCTGAACTCTCATCTTTTCCCTTTCAGCCGGACCTCGTTTGCACGAGGAGGCACTCTGGAGCGTGTGCGTTTTGTAAGCAGCACCAACGACGCTCTCGTGATGATCAGCGAGGAGAAGGCTCAGTCGCTGAACGAAGAGACTCTCGCCTTCAGAATTGTCGAAGCTCTTGTCGGATTCAGCCGCACCAAAGACACACGCGACGATGGGCTGCTCTTAAGTATGGTGCCGATGACCGATCTCTCTTGGCCAGATCGGCTGCGAGGCCAGGCCCCGCTGCCAGAGCAGAAACTGATTGGACGAGCTGAGGTTGCGGTCCTGCAGCATCTGATTGGCAAAGTTGGTGATGAGCGTGACGCAAGAACGGCCGCCCTGCCCGCAGCAGTTCTGATTCGGATGTTCGATCCAGGTGGACAGACCATTTCGGATGCCGCGGTCTCAATTCAACAGGCCGTGCGGCGTCCCGACGGGTCGTTTCAAGAGATCGGCGAAGTGCTCGGGGAAGAGGAGGTGATCGGAGGATCACTGATTTTGACGCCTAGTTCATTGGGCCGAGACTCGTTCTTCGGCGACCTCGCCAAAGATCTTTCAAATGGTTGGCTGCTCTTGAAAATCACAAAAAATGGAGCAGAGACGGTCTATCCAGTCTCCTGGCACAGACTCGCTGCAGAAGCTCTGCGTAATCCAGGCGGCTCGGCCAACCTCGAAGCGAGGGTGATGCTGGCGTCGAACCCGGTTGACTGGGATCGCAATATGACGGCCGATGCGGCTGCAGAGGACTCGTTGGACCATTTCCCAGCTCAGATTCAGTCCCTGTTCGACGAGGATGCTGAGAACGCCACTGGAATTCAGATTCCTGGTGGTTCTCCCTACTGGCTCGACATCGATATCGGGCGTGATCGCCTGATCGGCGCTATTGTTCTGGAATTCGAGGGAACCCCGTGGGATGAGCTGACCATCCGGACTTATCAGACCGGGCAGCGTGTGGCTCAAGCCCGTACCTGGATTCGAGAGATTGATGCTCCATCCCGGGCTCAGGTCAAGAATGGCCGCACTGTTCTCTCGTACGTGACACAGACCGCTCAGGCTCGCTATATCAGAATAGAGACAGCAGCCGACCGTCCGGTCAAGCTGCTGTCAGTAAAGATCCATCCCGCCAAACGGAAGAGCTGATTCAGCTCTTCCAGTCTGCGGTGAAGACGTTGGTTTCGCGGGCGACTGCGCCGTGTCGGTTCGAGGCCCAGATCAGCTTCTTGCCATCTCGGCTGAACATCGGGAAGCCGTCGAAATCAGGAGTGAATGTCACCTGCCGCAGACCCGTGCCGTCGATGTTGATTACAAAGAGGTCGAACTCCCGGCCACGAGGATCGTGATGATTCGAGCTGAAGATGATCTCCTTGCCGTTCGGGTGGATGAAGGGGGCAAACGCTGCCCCACCCAGGCTTGTAACCTGCTTCTTGCCAGATCCATCTGCGTTCATCACCCAGATTTCGAGCTCGCCCGGACGCACCAGGTGCTGCTCGAGAAGAGCGGCGTAGTCTGATTTTTCTTTGGCTGACATTTCGAGCGGTGCTCGGCGGTAGGTGATCAGTTTTCCGTCCCAGCTTACAAACGGTCCGCCATCGTAGCCGTACTCGTCTGTCAGCTTCTTGACATTAAAACCGTTCATATCGCACCGATAGATGTCGAGATCACCTTCAAAATTGGCCGTGAAGGTCATGTACTGGCCGCTGGGGGCAATTGTCGTCTCGGCAACGTAGCCAGGCAGGCTGAGGACAGTTTCGAGGCCGCCATCCTGCAGGTCGCGCCGGTAGAGCTCAAAGTGTGGATTGACCATCCAGACATAGCCCTTGCTCATGTCGACGTGCGGCTGAGCACCTGGCTGAGTGTGGTGGCCAGAACTGAAGTAGATGTATCGGCCATCTGGGGAGAAGTAGCTGCAGGTGCATCGGCCGAGGCCGGTGCTGATCAGCGTCTTGTCTGAGCCGTCCGCATTCATCGTGTAGATCTGCTCATCTGGATAGCTCGGCTGGCGCGACTGGAACGTGATCTTTGTTCCGTCCAGGTTCCAGTACGCTTCGGCATTCTGTCCGCCGAAGGTGAGCTGTTTGATGCTTGAGATCTCTCGTTCGAGAGGGTGGGATCTGTGGGAGCGATGGCTGGGCCAGCCTCGAAATGGCTGATCTGCTTCAATGGAGAGCAGCACACCTGCAGCTAGGATGGATATCACATCCTTAAGATTCCCCACAGATTCGCCGTGGTGTTGACCTGCGCAGCTATCAGATGTCGAAATTGACCATTCTGATGATTTAGCTTTAATCAGAAGGCACTGGCGCTGCCCTGCCGTCTGGTATCTTTGAGCCTGCGCGCCTCCGTAGCTCAACGGATAGAGCTGCTCCGTCCTAAGGAGAGGGTTGGGGGTTCGAATCCCTCCGGGGGCGCCATTTTTTCGATGACCAACTTTGGCCGCCAAAGCCCCAATACCATCCGGTCGAGCCGCGGTACATGGATTCTGATCGGGTTGGTCGTCATGCCTTTCCTGATCAATTTTTTCACTCGTGATCAGTTGGTAGACCTGTTTGCTCTTAGTGGAGTCGAACCGTTCGGCAGCATTGAGAATCTGATCCTCTACCCTCTGGCCGCATCTGGCTCGCGGGTGATTGGGGCGCTCTTCCTCGGCTACTGGCTCTACATCATTGCTCCGGCCCTAGAGCGCGAAATCAAGACCGCAGGCCTCCTGACTGCATTCGGTGTGGCTGTATTGGCTCAATCGCTCGCTTTTGCATTGGGGCAGACCATTGATGGAGGTGGGATGTGGCTGACAGGGGCTTACGCACCGGTTGCGGCGCTCTCAGTTCTCTGGTGCGCGCGGATGCAGGATGTGACGATTCGCATCTTCTTCGCCATTCCGGTCAAAGCGAAGTGGCTTGCAGCGCTGATCGGCGCGCTGACGTTTTTTGGCTATGGGTTTGGCACCTATGTGACCGGCCTTCTGATGCTGGCCCCTCTGGCTGTCGCCTGGTTTTGGGGTCTTGACAAGCTGCCGATACCGTACGCTCGACCTACTTTCGACAAGCATCGGCAGAAGAAGCGAGAGGATCAGGAGTTCGTGGAGTTCATCGACAAGGTGAAAGACCGGCAGAAAGAACGGGAAGATCAGGAACGTCTGCGAAAGCTCCTCGAAGACTCGGTTGACGAGTGATATCTGATCGTCCTCTCTTCCCCCTATGAATAAGGGGAAGGGGAGTCATTGGCACACGTCCTCACTTCAGAAACCTAGCCTGTCAAAGCCAAAATCAATGGGGCGTCATTTCCTCAAGAATTCTTTCCACCGGGGTTTTGACCACATTCAGGTTCAACTGTCCTGGATATCCACATGGTGTGGAAAAATGCCTCAAAATTTCTGTGTTTTTTCGAAAGGAAATCCTTATACTAATCCTCAAGACCTTTGGAAAGGCGAGGCGGCTCCGGCCGCAGATCCATTTCGGCAACAACAAGCCGATGGATGTCAGAAAAAGGAACTAGACAGAGATCGATTGAAAAGGCTCTAGAGCCGCTTTGCAAAAAGCATCGAACCACTGGTCGAAAAAACTGAGTAGAGCGCTAAATGACTGACCTCAAGGAAAGTCGCTCAAAAGGTAACTGCTCTGTAAGCGGGCGAATCTTCGGTCAAACGGAGAATCAGCTCCATGAACAGAAAAACGAACAGACTCGTTCTGTTCGCCGAATGAAGAATCTCGATTCAACATTCGGCAGGCTAGCCTGAGGAGGCTCCGTGGTAGCCTGGGAAGATCGCAGCTCGCTTTGCGATACCCAGAAGCACCGGGGCCTCCCAATTATTTTGGGAGGCCTGATTTCTTGATTACTTGGCCGAAAGCTCAGTGTTGAGCCGGCTCACCAGCTTCTTGTTGTCTGGCTTCGTCTGCGGGCTGAACCGCTCGGCAATTTGACCGTCTCGCCCGATCACAAATTTGGCGAAGTTCCACTCGATGTCTTTCTTGGTTGTGGAGCTGACAAGCCACTTGTACAGTTCATGGGCGTCGTCGCCTTTGACGCTGATCTTGCTGAACATCGGGAAGGTCACGTCGTACTTCTCAGTGCAGAAAACCTTGATCTCCTTGTCGGATCCCGGCTCCTGCTTGCCGAAGTTGTTTGCGGGGAATCCCAGGATGACCAGCCCCTCCTTCTTGCGCTCTTTATAAAGCTTCTGAAGACCTTCGTATTGGGGAGTCAAGCCGCACTTGCTGGCGACATTCACAACGAGAATCACCTTGCCCTTAAACTTCTTAAGGGCGACGGGCTTGCCGTCGATGTCTTTCATCGTGAACTCGTAGATCGACTTTGCTGGGCCGTCGTAGACGGGTGTCGTGGCTGCAAGACTGAAGAACATAATGTGAACATTCTACGCGTCCTTGCGTAAAATGAGTTGAGGATCATGAGCAGCTCAGGTTCAAATCGACCGTTTTGGGTCCGAAAAGTGCTTCCAGCATCGTTGATTCTCTGCTCGATCGGCTTTATCACAGCTTCGGCGATGAGCGGTCCGAATGAAGTGCCAGCTCAGCAGCAGGATCTGGATCGGGAGCTGCAGAGATCGGTCAAGAAGCACTTTGATGATCTCTGCCTGCCCTGCCACAGTGACGATGCTCCAGCCGGTGATATCAGCTTCTCCGGATTAAGTTCTGTTGAATCCGTCACCGCAGATCGAGAAACCTATGCCCGCGCACTGAGCATGATTCGTGCTTCGATCATGCCTCCTGACGGCTCAAAGATGCCCTCAAACAAGCAGTTCGACCAGATGGTGGAATGGCTTGATGAAGCTCTGATCGCAGACTGTGAACTCGTCGATCCCGGACGGGTGACGATACGCCGCCTCAATCGGCTGGAATACAACAATACGATCCGCGATCTGCTCAAACTTGAGGGCGATCACGCGGCGGCTTTTCCCTCCGATGATGTCGGCCACGGGTTTGACAATATCGGCGATGTTCTGACGCTTTCGACCCTGCATTTGGAGAAGCTCGCAGATCAAGCAGAGGCTCTGGCAGATCAGGCGATTGAGGTCAGTTCTTTCGAAGAAAAGCTCTATTCGGTTGATGACATGGTGGTGGAAGGATCGGCCAATAAGCGTGAGTTTGGCGTTCACTTTTTCTCCCGTGGTACAGCAATTATCAACCATAAGGTTAAAGAGGCGGGAGCCTATCGGGTCCGCATAGTCGCCTGGGCGCAGCAGGCAGGCCCTGAGTCGGCGAAGATGAGCGTTGCTGCTGGCCGAGCGCGCCCGATCACGTTTACGGTTAAAGCCGAGCAGGGCAAACCGGGCGTCTACGAGTTTCCGGTCGATATCACGACCAAAACACTGCAGATTCAGGCCTCGTTCATCAATGACTTCTACGACCCCAAAGCGAAGGACCCTAAGCGCCGAGACAGGAACCTGGCTCTCGAGTCGATTGAGATTCTGGGGCCGTTCGATTCTGACAAGAAAAAGTCTGAATCCCACCTTGCGGTGATTCCTCGGCGGCCGCTGGCCGGTCAAGAAGAGGCCGCAGCAAAGGGCCAGCTCGGCGATTTTGCTTCGCGAGCATTCCGCCGCCCCGCGACTCTGAATGAGATCGACCGGCTCTACCAGGTCTTTGAGGCTGGCATGGAGATCGGCGGCAGCTATGAACACGGGATGAGAGCGGGTGTCGCAGCCTGCCTGATCTCGCCCAGCTTCCTGTTCCGCATCGAGCTCGACAGCGCCACGAGCAATGTAGAAACCGCCTTGAACGGATTTGAGCTCGCGTCACGCCTCAGCTACTTCCTCTGGAGCACCATGCCCGACGAGACGCTTTTCGAACTTGCGGGTAGCGGCGAGTTGACCAAACCAGATGTTCTCACGGCCCAGATCGATCGGATGCTCAAAGATCAGAAGGCCAATACGCTTGCTGAGAGCTTCGGCCGTCAATGGCTTCAGATCGGGATCATCCAGGATCACGCGCCGGACCCTGATCTCTTCCCTGGATTCACGGAGGAGCTGCGGCAAGACATGCTCGAAGAGTCTCGCCTCTTCTTTGTCGACATCATGCGGGCGGACCGCCCAGTCACCGATTTCATCGAAGCCGACTGGACGTTTTTGAACCAGAGGCTTGCGGCTCACTACGGAATTCCTGGTGTTCAGGGACGGTCGTTCCGCCGGGTCAAAGTCGGTGAACTTGGCCGAGGCGGAATCCTGACGCAGGGCGCCGTCTTGACCGTCACCAGCAACCCGAATCGCACCTCGCCTGTTAAGCGAGGCCGTTGGATTTTAGAGCAGGTTCTGGGCACGCCTCCGCCTCCGCCTCCACCCGGCACGCCGAGCATCGAAAAAGAGGACGAGGAGGCCAACGAACTGACTTTTCGCGAGAAGCTTGTCAAGCATCGGGAAGATCCAGCCTGTGCTTCGTGTCACCGCTTGATGGACCCGCTCGGGTTTGGTCTCGAGAATTTTGATGCGGTCGGCAGGTGGCGCACGGAGGCTGAAGACGGTGAAGTCGACTCATCTGGCGTCCTGCCAAACGGTGTC
>JALGXY010000231.1 GCA_029824495.1 Fimbriimonadia bacterium | reverse complement strand
AGGCCGCCGGCAGTATCCGACAACTCTACAGTGGCAGTCTCGAGGCCGATGATTCTGGCTTCGTCGCTTGTGATCGCCACCAGGTCAGGGTCGGGCGTGACCACTTCGTTTTCGATCGTGAGAACCAGGCTGATATCGCCAATCTTCTGCGTGGCAGATATGCCTCCGTCGGCAGTGGTATACGCCCTCAGCAAGGGGCCGCTCGGCTTCTGGCTGCTGTCTGGCTCGGTGATGATATGTCGACCGTCGGGTCCATGAGCATGGCCATCATCGTCGCCGCTGGCCTGGGCCAAGTTCGGCAGTGCGAGGCCGACCAAAGCGAACACAAGCAGAGCACCTGCACCTGCATTCTTGGCGTTCTTCTGCCCTAATCTGTAGGCAAGGAAGAGCAGAAGAGCTGCACCAAAAGCAGCTCCCGCATAGAGCGGAATGTTTGGCGTGCTGTCAGATTGAGCGTTGCTTTTGGCCTCGGTATCGGGAACAAAGATGGGAAACTCAGCTCTCAGCTCTGCTCCGTCAGAGAGGGTGATCTCCTGCAGCAGGGTGTATTCACCAGGTTGGGTGTAGCTCACGTGTGAACCGTAGACTTCGCCTTCTGGCTCGTAGACGTTTTTCTCTGTATGAATAAGATTGTTCGGCTCACCTTTTCGATAGATCGTGGAGTCAACATCTGCGCCTAGAATGGTGCTGCCGTCTGATCCCTCAATCCGCAGGTCATGGTGACTGAGAACAGACTCACTCGAACCGCGGCCAAGGGTTTCCGGCACGATGTGCCGTCCATCCGGTCCATGAAGGTGTGCCGGTTCTTGTGACGTGACGGATGCTGCCACCGACATAAGCGTGGCCACTGCCACAAGCGAGGTGATCCTCATCAGTTGTTCTCCTGCCCGGGGAAGGCGGTCTGAGCCAGCAGCAGGGCGACCTGTGCCAGCCTCATGTCGTTGTCGGCTTGTGCCTTGTCGGCTCGAAGCTGGTTCATTGTCTGCTGGGCTTCCAGCAGTTCGAGCAGCGTGACCAGTTTCTTTCTGTAGCCACTGGTCATCGAGGCGAGCATCTTCTCGCCACGGGGGATGATGTCTCCAGCAAAAGCCATGCGGACGCTGTTGGCCGATTCGAGCGACGTCTTGGCGAACTGGATATCTAGTTCAGCTGCCCTCTCAGCCGCAGCAAGTTCCGATCTTGCCCTGCTGATTTCGGCATCAGCGGCCGCAATGGTGGAGTTTTTGCGTCCTCGATTGAACAAGGGCATCTTCAATCCAACTTGAAAGCCGAGCTGGTTTGAGTTGATCTGGTTTCGATCGAGACTCCACACATCGGCGGCGATTCCTGCCACAAGCCTTGGCCGGAAACTGACTCGGGCCAGATTTCGGTCTGCCTCTGCTTTGGCCAGTTTCGCCTGAGCGATTTTCACGGTTGCGGGCACTGAGCTCGATTCCCCAGTTGAAAGGCTCCAGGCCCCGACCCTGATCGGCTTGTCGAGTGGTCTGCTGAGGAGCGAATTGAGGGCTGCGCCTGCTTTGAGCAGGTCTGCTTCAGCGCTCTTGACCATTTGTGCTGCTCTAAGAGCAGACAGCTCAGCACGAGTGATATGAAGCTCTGGTGCTTCGCCGATCTTGCCCTGAGCCTGCGTTGCAGCAAGCAGTTCTTGAGAGGCAGCCAAGGCGGCGTTTAAGTTCAAAACCGCTTCATTAGCCGCAAGATATGCAGAGAAAGAGATCAGGGCTTTCGCTGATGCTTCTGCTTCAGTCCTGCGGAGTTTTTCTCGCTGAATCTCGACTTCGGTTTGTGCCGCCACTGCTTGTCGCCTGACTCGACCAAAGATGTCGATCTCCTGGCTCAGCAGGGAGGTGCTGTTTGTAAAGCCGACGCCTGGTCCGACTTCAAGTTCTGGGCTGAATTGAGCGCTGGCCGCAGCGTGGAGCATTTCGGTCCTGCTGACGGCGGCTCGGCTGGCTGCCACGAGGGGGCTCGCCTCAATCGCCTGAGTTACGAAGGCATCTAAGCTCAATCTTTCTTGAGCTGTCGCCGAGCACACTGCCAAGCTAAGTAGGGCAGCGGCTGCTGTTCTGATCTGAATCAATAGTTGTTTCCTGTTGTCGTGGACCCGCCTGCGCCTTGGCAGTTACGAGTCGTTATTCCTGAACCGGTGGTTCAGGCAACAGGAGGGGCGCGCGATTGCCGGGAGGTCGGCCCGCGTGTGGTGAGCTCGCGGGCACCTTGTGCAAAGGTGGATCGATGCCGTTCAGTGGTCTGCGAAGAGACCTTGTCCCAGCCGGTGAGTATCGCTGCTGGGATCTTCAGGCCGTGCTTGGGCCCATCAGTGCGAGCAGCATCAGAGGCATCGATGTGATAACAGGGAGATTCGGCGTCGGCATCGTGATGATGCTCATGAATGACGCCGTCGTCATGGACATGAAAGTAGGACTCGCCATCATGCGACCAGCCCAAATGGGCCACTTGAGATGCCTGAGCCTCATCGGAATGATGATGGTGAGGTACGAACTGGGCTCCCTGCGGCAACAGCAGGGCTGCAGACAGCAGCAGGGGCCAGATTCGTCTCACGTGGTTTGTTACTCGGCTGTGACGCCGTTTACGAAACGGACTTCACCGTCGTCGTAAATCCAGATATCGATCTCTTCGCCGCCTGCACCATGCTCGTGTTTGGTGTCATTCGGGTCGCCTTTGATCTTCTTCACGTATGCCATATCCATGCCGGCAGCAACAGCATCTGATCCGTCAGTAGTCGAGACTGCGGATTCGTTGTCCGGTGCTTCAGCATCTG
>JALGXY010000230.1 GCA_029824495.1 Fimbriimonadia bacterium | reverse complement strand
ATCGACCGAGATGATTCTGTCCCCTTCTCGCAGCCCAGCCTCGTAAGCCACACCGCCTTCGCCCTGAGCGACCGTGCCGAGGACCGGCTCGTGCGAAACCTCGGGCACGCCCTGTGCCTTGTAGACACCGGCGGCCAGAATGACGCCAAAAACGATGCTGAAGAGCGGCCCAGCAAACAGAACTGCAAGCCGAGGAATCGGACCCTTGCTGTAGAAGCCCTTGTCGATGTTCACTTCGCTGCCGTCTTCATAGGCTGTCATGCCTTTAATGGCTGCGAAGCCGCCAGCAGGAATCACTAGGAGTGAGAACTCTGTCCCTTCGTTGTTCGTTCTAGCCCAGATCGGCCGGAACTGAACGTGTACGTTTTCATCGCCGACCATGATCTTCCCTTCACCCATCTCAGACTCTTCATCTTTCTGAGAGACAGGAATGTAGTACAAGGTGAGGACAGCCAGGATCGAAGCGGCCAGCAGAACTCCGAAGACGAGCTCCAGGTTCATTCCCTGACCTTTTGTACCGAGCCAGAGGGCGACCAGCCCACCAGAAATCCAGAGCCCGAGCCGCTTTAAAGCCTTGAATTTCGGCAGGTGATAGAGATGTTCGAGCCTGAGCGCCACCCAGGCCGGCATCACAAAAGTGAGCAGTGAGAAGCCAACAATCGTCAGCTCTTGGCTGGACAGGGCAAACCCGACCAGCAGAACCACGAATGACATCAGGCCTGCGGTCCAGACTGTCACCGACGGCGCCATTTCCACCTTCAGATGATCTCGAAGATCGGTCTTGCGGATGCCGCCCATCATGACCGCGAACGCCTTGACTTCCATCCCGAACCATCGAGCGGCCAGATAGTGGCCGAGCTCGTGAACCGCCACCAAGACGGTGATGACGATCAGGAACACGGTCACGGTCCAGACGTGACCCAGCAATGCTTGTGCAAACTCCATGGCTCTTCTTTACTTAAACACTCATCAGGCTGCGTGCTGTTGCACGTGCCCATTTATCTGTGGCCAAAAGACTGTCGAGATCGACTTTGGCTGGTCGGTGCTTCTCCATCACCTTTTCTACGATTTCGGCGATTTCGAGGAAGCCGCACCTGCCTTCCAAGAATCCATTGGCGGCCACTTCGTTGGCGGCGTTCAAGACACAAGGCATTGTTCCGCCCTGCTTCAGAGCCTCGTAGGCCATCGGCAGGCAGCGGAAGGTCGCCACGTCAGGCTCTTCAAAAGTCATCACCGGCGTGCTTGCCGGATTCCATTGCGGAAGATTGTTGGGGGTTCGATCTGGGTGCGCCAGCGCGTACAGGATCGGCAGCCGCATGTTCGGCCAGCCCATCTGCGAGATCACCGAGCCGTCTTTGGTCTCAACCATTGAATGGACTATCGATTGAGGGTGAATCACAACATCTACCTGGTCAGCCTCAAGATTAAACAGCCACTTCGCTTCGATCACTTCGAGGCCCTTGTTCATCAGGGTTGCTGAATCGATCGTGATCTTGCCGCCCATGCGCCAGGTCGGGTGCTGCAGCGCCTGTTCTTGGGTGATCTCCCTGAGGTCCTCGGTCTTCTTGCCTCGGAACGGGCCGCCGCTGGCTGTGAGAATAATCCGCTTGACATCCTCTTCTTTGATGCCCTGCATGCACTGAAAAACTGCTGAATGCTCCGAGTCGATCGGGGTGAGAGCGATGTTCTTCTCTCGAATTTTGGGCATCACGACTTCGCCAGCCGCCACCAGAACCTCTTTGCTCGCCAGGGCGATCGACTTCCCTGCTTCGATCGCAGCAAGGGTAGGCAGAAGCCCGATCACGCCAGCCACAGCGATGACCACAATATCAGCGTCTGGGTGGGTGGCAGCGTCGATGATCGCTCTCATGCCGCAAGGCACACCGCTGCGACGCCCGGCTCCCTCATCCATAACCGCGATCGACTTGACACCGAACTCTTCGGCCTGCCTTTTTAGGGCGTCCGTATTCTTGAACGCGGTGAGGGCAACAGCTTCAAACTGGTCGCTGCAGTCGCGGATAACATCGAGGGTTTGCCGGCCGATCGAACCAGTCGATCCCAGTACGCTGACGCGCTTCACAGGCCTCATTTTATCTCACAGAAGGCCTATGCCATAATCCCGACTCATGGAGGTCCCGCCGGATGCCGATGGTCGACTCGTTCTTACAGATGACCAGGTCCGCGAAATTGCCTCCAAATTCGGCACTCCTCTCTACGTTTTGAGCGAGCCTCTTCTGCGCCAAAACGCACGCCTGTTCCAGATGGCGGCCAACGGCGCCTGGTCAAACTCCCGTGTCTCGTACGCCTCAAAAGCGAACAGCACACTGGCTGTGCTCAAGATCTTTGTCAACGAGGGCTACGGGATCGATACAGCCAGCCTCGGTGAGATAAAGGCGGCTCTGCTGGCTGGGTGTGACCCTTCCCGCATCCACCTGCACGGCAACTGCAAGACGAAAGCAGAACTCGAAGAGGCGGTCCGAATCGGCATCGGGCAGATCGTCGTCGACGGATTCGAGGAGATCGATCTGCTCTCTTCCCTCGAAGGACCGATTCCAAAGCTGCTCATCAGGCTGGCGCCCGGCGTCGACCCGATCACTCACGAAAAGGTCCAGACCGGACAGGCCGACACCAAGTTCGGGCTGAATATCGCGGACGGCACGGCGATGAAAGCGGTCGACATCATGATCGAGCACAGTCTGCCGCTGGTCGGTTTCCATGCTCACGTTGGATCCCAGTTGATCGACACGGCCGCACAGATTTCTAGCGCAGACCTGATCGCCGCCTTTGCTA
>JALGXY010000229.1 GCA_029824495.1 Fimbriimonadia bacterium | reverse complement strand
TGTCTTGTGCAAGGCGCTGGAAGCAGGCATGAAGGGCGAAGTCTGGAATGTCACCAACGGCGATGTTGAGCTCATTTTCTGCGCCGACTCAAGTGAACTGGCAGACAGTTTTGTTAACGCCCTGAAATCAGGCCCAGGCAGGGTCGACCGGGTCGTAGTAACCGAAGCGACAGGCCTGCTGGCCGACACATTCGAGATCGGCCCAACAAGACCGCCCTTCTAAAGCGTCTCGGTGACCTTTTTCAGGTTCTGCGCGTGGTCTGGATCGAGGCCGCGAGCCCTAGCGGACAAGAGCGCCATCCACTGCCCAAAGATAATCTGCCAGATCGGCCTCAGGGGCCCATCTGTGCCAGCAGGGGCATTGATGACACTGCAGCCGGTCGCTTCGAGATCTTCGGGGAGATCGCTGAAGACAATTGCCGCCGACCGATGAGCTGCCAGCGCCTTCGGGCCGTGAGCAAAGTCTGCGGTTGAATACGCTTTGCAGGGGATCAGCGCACATTCGATCATCTTCAGGGCCGTTTCATAGGCTGTGCAGTAGCTGTAGCCCCGGCCCAGGCTGAAGACGGGCGAACATCGCAGGATTGGGCCGAGGTTCTCTCCGGCGGCTTCCCGAGTTTTTTCCATCCAAGCTGCGTCAGGCAGGAGACCTGTTGTCGGGTCGAGATCTGCTCCACAGGCACGAACAACTTCGTACATGGCCAGCAGCGAAGCTGTGTAGGTTTTGGTCGCAGCGATTGAATTCTCATCACCGGTCTCAAGAATCAGTGATTTTTCGCTCGCGTGAGTCAGCCGAGAATCGGGCGTGTTCGTGATTCCCAAAGTGTAGTGGCCAGCGTCCCTCATCGCCTCCATGACTCCAGCAACGTCCGGCGCTGCGCCGCTCTGAGAAATTCCGATGGCCAGTGTCTTGGGATACTTGAGCTTCGATCCAAACTTGGTGATGACTGAAGGCGCGGCCAGACAGACCGGAACACCCAGGTTGATTTCGAACAGATATCGAGCAAAAAGGCCGGCGTGGTCAGATGAACCGCGAGCCGCAATCAGCACCATGTCGAAATCGACTCCCTGCAGGGCATCCTTCAACTCTGATGCGTACCGTCCAGAGTTCGAGGCCAAGACCTCGGGCTGCTCCAGCATCTCTTTCTCCATCAATTGGCCAAATCGATTCATCGTGGCCAGTATGGCCCGGAGAACATCATGTAGGCTATTCGCAATAGGCAGGTCGCCCGATTGATGATGCTGAAAAGCGTCCTCGAGCGTCCCTAGTCCGAGAAAGCCGATATGATGACCGCCGCAATTCTAATGACTGCCGCCGCTCTGCAGGAGCCGCCGGAGAAGATGGTCTTTAAGGACGAAGCCCTCGATCTATCACTGGAGCATCCAGCCGATTGGGAGATTCGGACCACCAGACTTTCTACAGTGATGGTCTTTCCGCTGAAAGATGGATCTTCGGCCGAAGTCAGGCTGACCAATACGAGATTCCGAGATAAGAAAGAGGTTTGGCAGGATCTTCAAAAGCAGATTGCCGAGTCGATGAATCGCCCGGTTGATAAACAGTGGGAAGAGCTGATTTTGAGCGTTCCGCTGCTGATGACACGGCTGATCTACGAAGAGAGCGGCGTAAGCAAGACAACTCTCGTCGGGCTCCTCTATTCAAAGAATGCAGAGAAACTCAATTTCCGTCTGACGAGCAGCTCTGCTGCTTCGAGCGAGGCTGAACAGACCTGGCGGCAGACGCTCAATACGCTTCGAACCCTCAGCGGAGAGCTTCCTGAACGTGAAGATGGCCAGGGCACAGCTACGTCAACAACTGGAACCGATGCAGGCTCAAACACCGCCTCGACTGATGACCCAGAAGATAAACCGACGTACACCTACAAGCCAGATGACGGCGCCAACAAGAAGCTGGTCAAGGGAAAGATTGCGGCGAAAGTGACTCTTGCCAGCAAGAACTACACGCTCTATATGCCGGAAGGCTGGAGCCTGGTCACAGAGTCTGGTTCTACGAGCCTGAAGCACAAAGATTTCAACGGCACGCTTGGCATCAAGTTTAGAATCTGCACTGAGCGAGAAGCCGCCAGTGCAGTTTTGGCAGCATCCCTCGACTCTGTGCACCGATTCAAGTCGGTGGCGGTCAGAGATGAACCGCGGCCAAGCACCACCAAAGCAGGATGCCAACTCGCGCGCATAAAACGATCAGGCGAAGGCGAGGACAACCCGCTGGTGATCGAACATCTTTCAGGATGGCGTGAAGGCAAGGCTTGGATCATCGAGTATGAAGGCAGGGAAGAGGCTCAGAAAAACGACGCCCTTCTCAAGAAGCTCTACAGTCTGCTGGTCCTCGAAGACGCAGAATGATCGCAGTCTTCAGCACGTCAAGCCCGATCGCATCCTGTGCGGTGTTTGATGATGCCGGTCTCTGCCTGGTTCAAGGCAGCCGAGATGCTCCCCGAGCAGGCAGCCAGGCTTTGACCGAGATGTTGAATGAGCAGCTCGGTGAGCTGAAAGCGGAGTTGTCAGATCTGCGCCTCTTCGTGGCCGACGTTGGACCTGGCAGTTTTACGGGGTGCCGTACCGCCACAACCCTGGCCAAATCGCTGGCTTATGGCCTCGGTGTCAGCTGTTCTGGGGTGACCGCGTTTGACCTGATCGATGCGACGAGAACCGTAGGGATTCCAGTGAGGAAAGGACTCGTCGCCGTCAGGACGCCCGGCAATGAGCCTCAGGTCGTGCCGACAGAACAGGCTGAGGAATTGTTGGGTGAGCACGCGATTGGAGGAATCCCAC
>JALGXY010000228.1 GCA_029824495.1 Fimbriimonadia bacterium | reverse complement strand
AGCTTCGAAGATCTCTTCAACTCGGACAATACCGCTCGACTCACCAGTCCAGGAATAGAAGAACGTCTTTCGACTTCGCTCCCAAAGCTTTTTGGAGTCGCCTTCCAGCTTCTCTTGCGCCTTTTCAGCAGCTTTGACAGTTCGCTTCTTCTTCGCATCGTCGATCCTTGATCCATCGTTGAAGAGGGCTTTGACAGCCTCCTCCTGCGTTGAGATCATCTTGTTCGGATCGAAGTCGCCCATCTGGGTGTTCGTGGCTGCTTCAAAGTCAGCCTGGAACTGTTTGATGAACTTGCCGGTCTTGTACTGGTTCGTTCGAGCGATAACCGCTGAACCAGCAACACCACCTGTGTGGAACGTCCGCATCGTAAGCTGCGTTCCAGGCTCACCGATCGATTGAGCAGCGATGATTCCGACTGCAACACCGTCCTCAACCACCTTCTGGGTGGCAAGGTCGACACCGTAGCAGAGCGCGCACATGCCGAGTTCCGCTTCACAGGTGATCGCACTTCGGACCTTGGCGCCGAGTCGACCGTGAAGGTCGATGTCAAAGCCATATCCCAAGTACTCTTCGTTGACTACAGTCTTCGCTTCTTCAGTCTCGGCCGCTTCAAGCTTGTTGTAGAAGCCGGTTTCGATATCGTTGAGAACTGCAGCATCCTGCTCAGTGATGAGCTGATTGTGCTCCACGACGATTTCGCCCGTTTCTGGGTGAGTAATCGTGCACTGGGCTGCACGGAAGACAGCTCGATCTCCCATCGATTCGATGACTTTGCCCTCATGGAGGATTCGGCCAGCAAGAACGCCTTCAGTTGTGCCGCAGTCTCTTGTGCGGATGATGACATCCTGGGCGACGTCGACGAGTCGACGAGTCAGGTAGCCAGCGTCAGCAGTTCGAAGCGCCGTGTCGGCAAGACCCTTACGTGCACCGTGTGTGGTGACGAAGAATTCCAGCATCGACAGACCTTTTTGGAACGAGTTCTTGACGGGCAGTTCGTAGATAACCTCGTTGAACTGGTTGAACATCAAGCCTCGCATACCAGAGAGCTGTGCAAGCTGTTTGACCGAGCCACGAGCACCAGATACCGTAATGATCGACAGAGGGTTCTCCTGCTGCATCGTCTTGACGATAGCAGCGCCGATCTGGTCGTAGGTTTCTGTCCAGAGGCGGATGAGACTCTCCTGCATTTCGCGGAAGGTCGTCATACCACGTCGGAACTGCATCAGGATCTTGTCGGCTTTCGCGTCTGCATCGTCCAGCATGGCATCGCGGTCATCTGGCGGGTCCATATCGGTCAATGCAATTGAAATGCCGTATCGAGAAGCCCACTTGAAGCCGAGGTTCTTGACAGCATCGAGCAGCTCAATGGTGCCTTCCTGGCCCACAAGGTTGTGGCACTGGATGATCGTGTTGGCCAGAGCTTTCTTAGAGAGCTCTGTCTGCAGGTGCTCATCGCTCCACCGCATCGGGTAGGGCAGCACTGCGTTGTAGATCAACCGTCCAGGAGTTGTCGTCGAAACAACGGTTTCGAACTCCTGATCCATCGGTTCGAGCTGTTCGACAGTTTCGCCGAACTCATTCTCGATCTCAACCTTCTTGTACTCGACACCAGAATCACGGTCTCGATAGTCAACTTCGGAGTCCGGTCGGAAGATTGGACGTCGAATTCGCACCTGAACGGGATCGTTCAGTCCGATGCTGTCAGCAGCGGGCGACTCGTAGTTGAACAGAACTTCGTCGGGATTCGCGTAGATGAACGGAGCTTCGTTCTTTTCGCTGTCCTTCTCGTAGGCATCGATCTTGGCCTGCAGAGCCTTTGCGCCTTCTTGGTTGGTATAGGTCAGCGCATAGCAGCCGAGGACGATGTCCTGAATCGGCGAAACGACCGGGCGGCCGTCAGCCGGTGAGAAGAGGTTCTGTGTCGACAGCATCAGAACTCGGGCTTCAGCCTGAGCCTGCATGCTGAGCGGCACGTGAACCGCCATCTGGTCACCATCGAAGTCAGCGTTGTAGGCGTGACAGACCAGCGGATGAAGCTGGATCGCCTTGCCTTCAACCAGAATCGGCTCGAATGCCTGGATGCCGAGTCGGTGGAGGGTGGGCGCTCGGTTCAGAAGAACCGGATGCTCCTTAATCACCTCTTCCAGACCGTCCCAGACAGCCGGGTTCATTCGCTCGATCAGCTTCTTGGCCGTCTTGATGTTCTGGGTGATCTTTCGTTCGACCAGAACCTTCATAACAAACGGCTTGAACAGCTCGAGAGCCATCTCCTTCGGCAGACCGCATTGGTGCAGCTTCAGGTGAGGACCGACGACGATAACTGATCGTCCCGAATAGTCAACTCGCTTTCCGAGCAGGTTCTTTCGGAACCGGCCTTCCTTGCCCTTGAGCATGTCGGAGAGCGATTTGAGCGGACGCTGATTTGAACCGACGACTGGGCGGGATCGTCGACCGTTGTCGATCAGGGCATCCACCGACTCCTGCAGGAGGCGCTTTTCGTGGTTGATGATCGATTCCGGCGCCTGGATCTCAATGATCTTCTTCAGGCGGTTGTTTCGGTTGATGATACGTCGATAGAGATCGTTGAGATCTGAGGTGGCGAATCGACCACCGTCGAGCTGGACCATCGGCCGCAGCTCTGGGCTGATCACGGGCACGACTTCGAGGACCATCCACTCGGGTTTACAGCTTGATGGCTCTGGCTCGGCGCTGGCTGGTGGTTTCTCGAATCTCTCTTCGAAGCTGGCGGATAAGCGGATCGAGATCGACAGTCTTGAGCAAGTCGCGAATTGCGTCAGCACCGATGTTGGCCTGGATCAGGTCGTCCAGATCGGTCTTCATGCGACGACCGACCGAGTCGAGCAGCTTGCTGATGGCGCGCCACTTGTCCTCTTCGAGAAGCTGATAGCGTTCCAGCTTGCCCAGAATATCTGCCGCAATATCGAGGTCTTTCAGGCGATCGTCAGCATCTCGGAATTCAGCTCGAATGCGGTCATAGTTGGCCTTCATTCGCTCCCGCACGTAGCTGTCGTCGAAGTACTCGTCCGGGTTGTTGACCATTTCGGTCGTCAGCCGGTTCAAGGACTCTGCTTCGAGCTGACGCATCTGGTTAATGATCGAAGACTTTTCGGTCTCAACCATCTCCATGATCGTCGGAAGAAGCTCTGAAATTCGATCGAAATCGAGATCAAGAATGATGAAGCTGGCAAAGTAGATGACCTTCTCCAGCTGCCTGGGCGAAATGTCCAGGATCAGCGAAAGGGGTGAAGGAACACCTTTCAGGTACCAGATGTGGCAGACGGGCGCAGCCAGCTCAATGTGGCCCATGCGCTCTCGTCGTACCTTGCTGCGGGTGACTTCAACGCCACATCGCTCGCAGATAATGCCCTTGTATTTGATCTTCTTGTACCGGCCGCACTCACACTCCCAGTCTTTGACTGGGCCGAAGATGCGCTGGCAAAAGAGACCGTCACGTTCGGGTTTGAACGTTCGGTAGTTGATCGTCTCCGGTTTCTTGACCTCGCCATGAGACCACCCACGGATATCCGTGGGGCTGGCAATCGTGATCCGGATCTTATCGAACAGGTTTGTGTCCGCCATTCTGTTTCTGTTCTCTTTAATGTTTGCCCCGAAGGGCCTCAGGCTCCCGAAGGAGCGGTTGATGATCTGGCGGGCGGCTGCAGCCGCCCTTCAAATCGATTAGTTGAAGAATCCGACTGAACGTGCGAGGCGGCCGTCGTCGCCACCTGTCAGTTCGTCGAGATCCTTGAGCGAAAGCTCTTTGTTCTCCTTGTCTTCGACCGTCACCCTAAGACAGAGCGACCGCATCTCGCTGACCAGAATCTTGAACGATTCCGGAATGCCAGGCTCTTGAATCGACTCGCCCTTGACGATCGACTCGTAAGCCTTGACTCGACCCATCACGTCGTCAGACTTGATGGTCAGCAGCTCCTGAAGAGTGTAGGCAGCGCCATAGGCTTCGAGAGCCCAGACTTCCATCTCACCGAATCGCTGGCCACCGAACTGAGCTTTACCGCCCAGAGGCTGCTGCGTCACAAGTGAGTACGGGCCGATTGAGCGGGCGTGGATCTTCTCATCAGCCAGGTGCTCCAGCTTCAGCATGTAGATCACACCGACCGTCATTCGGTTCGGAAGAATGTCGCCTGTCAGACCATCTCGAACGAGAGACTTGCACGAATCCGGATCGATTCCGGTTCGGGTCCACACGTTCTCTTTGATGTTCTCGATGATGCCTTCATAGATCGCCTTCTTGCCCTTGTAGGCTTTGCCCGGCTTGTCGGAGAGCTCTTCCGGCTCCCACTCTTCCAGATTGGCTTCGATTTCAAGCAGCTTCTCCGTGGAGAGGCTTGAAGGTGCAGCCGTGATTCGGGAGATCCGCTCAAGAGCGCTCTGATCGAGGGTTCGCAGCTTAGCGTCCACTGCTTCGAGCATCTCTTCCAGGCTTGCGCCAGGCGTGAATCGAATGCTCAAGTCGAGCTCCTCGTGAATGTAGGCCTTGAGAATCTTGGACCGCAGGGCTTCAGCCATGCGCTGCATCTCGTCAAGGACCTCTTTCTCTGTAGCTCCCTCAAAGGCAGGGCAGACATACCGAGAACCGAGGACCCGTCCAGCGTATCCAAGGTGTGTCTCGAGGATCTGACCGATGTTCATTCGGCTGGGAACACCCAGCGGGTTAAGAATGATGTCGACAGGAGTTCCATCCATCATCATCGGCATATCCTCTTCAGGGAGGATGCGCGAGATGACGCCCTTGTTTCCGTGTCGGCCAGCCATCTTGTCACCGACCATGATCTTTCGCTTCTGAGCGACATAGACCTGAGCCTTCATGTTGGTTCCGGCTTTCAGTTCGTCGCCAGGAATCTGCAGGAGCGGCTCTTCTGTTCGGTCACAGATCAGTCGCTCTCGCTTCTTCGATTCCTTATAGACATGGTTGATCGAGGGGCTGAGATACTTGAATCGGCTGAAGACCTTAACATCAACGACCATTCCCTTCTCGCCGTGAGGCAGTCGAAGTGAAACGTCTCGAGTCTCTTCAGCTTTCTTGCCGAAGATGGCGATGATCAGCCGCTCTTCAGCGGTCATCTCTGTCTGGCCTTTAGGAGCAACCTTGCCGACAAGAATGTCTTCAGGTCGAACCTCGGCGCCGACTCGGATGATGCCGTTCTCATCAAGATCCTTCAGAGCATCTTCGCCAACATTCGGGATGTCGCGCGTGATCTCTTCAGGGCCGAGCTTGGTATCGACCGCTTCGCTTTCGTAGCGATCAACATGAATCGAAGTGAAGACATCTTCCTTGACCAGGCGTTCGCTGAGCAGGATAGCGTCCTCATAGTTGTAGCCGCCCCACGGCATAAAGATTACCGTCAGGTTCTGGCCCAGAGCGAGCAGACCGTTGTCACAGTTCGCACCGTCTGCCATCGGATCACCCTCCATGACAAAGTCGCCAGGCTTGACGATCG
>JALGXY010000227.1 GCA_029824495.1 Fimbriimonadia bacterium | reverse complement strand
GCCAATGGCCTGCGCATCGCGCTGATCGGCTGGGTGGGGAACAGTCGCGGCGAAGATGCCGCGGCCAAGTTCCACGATGCCAGCGGTTGGGTCGTCATGGTTGCCTGCTTCCTGCTGCTCTCGCAGCTCACGCACTTCATGGAGGACCGATCGTGATCAAACGTCTCCTTGTAATTGGAGGTCTGGGACTCGCTGTAGGGGCTCTTTCGATGCTGCGCCCAAGCCTGAGTGAAGCCGCTACAACGGAGCGAGATCTAGAGGCTCAGATGCCTAAGGTGATTCAGGGCCTGCACATGATCCCTAGCGCGACAAATCCAGAACAGTCTTATCGGATGCCCGAATCGACTTATGATTCCCTGCAGCCGCTCGGCATCGTGTCGCGGGTCTTCGAAGGCGGCAAGAAGAGATTTGATGCTGTTCTGATTGCCGGCGATAATGCGGATGCTTTTCACGATCAGCGAGCCTGTTTCACGGCTCAAGACTGGACGGTTTTGGAAGAAAAGGTCGTGACAGTCGATCTAGATCGAGGAGCGGCAGAGGCGGTCCAGATCGAGGTTGAGCGGGAAGGGCAGAAGGCGCTCGCCTTGTTCGCCTTCCGCGGCCCCTCAGGCAAAGTCGGAGCAGATTTCCAGGCGATGTGGCTTGACTTCCTCTGGTCGGAAGTCAAAACCGGACGTGTTCAAGAAGGCCAGTTCTTTAGGGTGATCGCCCTTCACCCTCATTCGACCGAAGATGAACTTAGAGGCTTTGCAGCCGAGTTTATCGACAAGACCGTGCAGCAGATTGAAGCGGACTTAGAAGAACGAGATGAATAAAATCAACGCAGCCCGTCAGCCAAAGCTGGCCTACCTGGCCACACATCCCATCCAGTATCAGGCGCCGATGCTGCGGTACATCGTCGACAACTCAAACATCGACTTGACAGCGCTCTTTATGAGTGACTTCTCTCTGAAGACCTATCACGACAAGCAGTTTGGGGCGACCTTCAAATGGGATGTTCCACTCGTTGAGGGCTACAAACACATCGTGCTGCCATCACTCGGCGACAACAGTTCGATACAGAACCCAAGGCCATTCAACTACGGGTTCAAAGAGATCTTCCAGCAGGAGGGGTTTGATGCTCTCTGGACGCACGGGCACTCCCACCAGAACTCGGTCCGTGCCATCAAGGCAGCCCATGGGCTCGGCATCAAGACGATGACCCGTGCTGAGTCTCAGCATGAAGTGTCTCATGGGGCAGGTCTGCACCGAAGAATGCGTGACGCTGCCATGCTCAAAGTCTTTGCGATGCTCGATGCTTTTCTTTGTGTCGGCACTGCCAATCGCGAGTACTACAAGTCATGGGGCATTGATGAGTCGAAGATGTTCACCGTGCCCTATGCAGTCGATAACGCTTCGTTCCAAGAGAGAACTGCAGCTGCCGTAGATCAGGCTGACGAGCTCGCCAAAGAGTGGGGCATCGACAGAAATCGGCCGGTGATTCTCTACTGCTCAAAGTTGACAGAGCGGAAGAAGATCATGAACTTGGCGCGTGCCTACGATCAGCTTTCGGTTGACGGCAAAGAACCTCATGCACAGCTTTTGATCGTTGGCGATGGTGAGCAGCGGCCAGAGCTAGAGGCCTGGATCGCTGAGAGACATTGGGATTCGGTTAAGTTTGTTGGCTTCCAAAATCAGACGGTTCTGCCTGCGGTCTTCAGGCTGTCAGATATCTTCGTTCTTGCCAGCGCGCGCGAACCTTGGGGTCTGATCGTGAATGAGGTTATGAATGCCGGTATGCCAGTCATCGTCTCTGATGAGGTCGGCAGCAGGTTCGACCTTGTCGAAGAAGGCCGCAACGGCTACATCGTTCCGGTGGAGAGCATCGAGACTCTTTCTGATCGGCTCCGAACACTCTCGAGCGATGATGACCTTCGTCGCTCGATGGGCCAGCGCAGCCTTGAGATCATCAATAACTGGGGCTATCGCGAGGACCTGATCGGACTCGTTTCGGCGCTCAACGCGCTCGGCTTCAATGCCGAGTGTACAGGCATGCACTCGCTCGCATCTTAAGACCATGAAAGTCGGAATCGTCACAACTGCAAAGTTTCATTACTTTGCTCTAGCCAGGCATCTCCAGAAGAATGGGATGCTTGCGAGAATCGTCTGTGGCTATCCCAAATCGAAGCTTGCCAGTGAGGGGATCGAAGAGTCGAAGCTCGTTTCGTTCCCGTGGTATTCGGCACCCCACATGGGGCTGCTTAGGTTCGGCAGATCGGGCAGTGTTGTCAGAGAGCTTGAATGGCTCTCAAACATACAGCTCAGTCGTTATGCCAGCGGACTCGTGCAGGATCTTGACGTTCTGATTGCTGCATCAGGCACCGGTCTCGAAGCAGGCCGGACTATCAAAGAGAAGGGCGGCACCTTCATCTGTGACCGGGGAGCGGCACATATCGCCGTTCAGAATGAGATTCTCAGACAAGAATATGAGGCTCTCGGCATCGAATGGCCCGGGATCGACCCTCGCAAAATCGATCGTGAGTTGGCCGAATACGAACTTGCCGACCAGATTTTCGTTCCTTCGCAGCAGGTCAAGCGGACCTTTGTGGAATCTGGAGTTGACCCGAGCAAGATTGAGGTCCTTCGACTCGGTGCCGAGCTCGCACGATTCACGCCATCTATGCGGAAGCTGATAGCCTGATTCAGCAGTACAGCAATGTGCCTGTCGAACTTCTCGGAAACCTCGGGCAGGAGGACCTCAGAGACGCTCTTTCGCAGGCGCATCTTTTGGTTCTGCCGAGCATCCAGGATGGATTCGGCATGGTGGCTCCACAAGCGATGGCCTGTGGGACTGCCTGCCTAATCTCAGATGCAGCAGGCGCTTGCGAGATCATCGAAGATGGCCGAACTGGCTGGGTCTTTCCAAGCGGGGATGTTGAGGCTCTTACCAGGAGGCTCGCAGCTGCATCCGAAAACCTGCCGATGCTGGTCAAGATGGGCGAGTCTGCTCGCCAGTCTGTGCTCGAGATGGGAGGCTGGCAGGATTACGGCCAGAAGGCTGTCCAGATCCTAAATTCAATCGAACCTGCACAAGCTGCCTGAATCTCAACCTGTGAGATGCCGACAATTCTCACAGGATCACGATGTCAACAGCATTGGTGCAGGACCGCTTCGGCGGAAGGATGAAATGGAGCTGGGTCGGCAACGCCGGTCTTGCGCTGTTTGTCTGCAGCATCTTAGCTGGGCAGGCAGCGATGGGTGTCGATCCGAGATTCTCCCTTCTGGTCTGCACCTATGCCTGTGCGTGGTTTGCCGCTGTCCGCGTGCTGGGTGGAGCCCTCACCCTTACTGGGGCCTGTGTCGGGCTGATGGGAATGCAGCATGTGCTGATCTCGCAGGCGGCAAAGCTGTTTATGGGTCAGCGGCCCGATACGCCGCTCTACCATCCGGTTGAGACCATGGCCGTCAATACGGTCGGCATGATCGGCATTCTGGCTGCGGCCATCATTGTGCGGCTGGTGATGCGCGATCGAATCAAGTCGATTCTGATGCCCGAGCTCAGGCCTGACCGACTAAAGATGCTGGCGCTGATCTTTACTGTCCTGATGCTCCTTCGATATGTTGCGGTTGCGGGCGTAGGCGGTCCGCTGAAATTCCTGATTCAATTCGAGTTTTTGACACCGTTTGCGATTGCAGCTGCGACCGGCTTTACGGTTCTTTCGAGCAAAGGGAAGAGGTTCTTTAGCCCGCTCAACTTCATCAATGTGGCGATCCCGCTTTTGAACGGGATGGCTTTTGCTCAGCGAAAGGAATCTGCGTACGCGGTGATCATTCTGATTTGGGCAGCTCTGATGTTCGGCTACCGGTTTAGACCGGTTCACTATGCTGCGGGTGCACTTCTGGTGGTTGTCTTTCAGTACCTTCTCTTCCCGTTTGCTCTCTATGCGCGCGGGCATGTGAAGGGGCTCACGTTTGGCCAGCGAGCCGGCAGCGCCTTTGCCATTTTTCAGGACGTCGTTTCAGACCCGATCAAGTACAAGAAGCTGTCAGAAGAGGAGCCTCCGCCGAGCGATTACTACTCACGAAGGCTGCTCTATTACGGCGCTACAAATCCGACTCTGGACCGCATGTCGATCATCCCAACGGTTGATGCGATGATCCACTCGACGAAAATGAAGGGCACCACAGGCTGGGACTCGATCACGCGAGGATTTGAGATGGTCATCCCGCGAGCTTTCAATCCAGGCAAAAACAACGTCGGCACCTCTAACTCCCTGGCGCGAAGAGCAGAAGGGCTCGTCGGTGAAGAGGACTTTAAGACGAGTATCACGATGGGCTTTATTGGCGAGTCGTTTGTCGCGTTTGGGTGGCAAGGTGTGTTCTGCTTGCCGTTCCTAATGGCGTTCACCTTCTTCCTGGTCTACCGAATCGTCGTGCGAGACTCGATGTCCAGAAACAACTGGGCGAGC
>JALGXY010000226.1 GCA_029824495.1 Fimbriimonadia bacterium | reverse complement strand
AGGCGGGAGATATGCTGATTTTCGACAGCATGACGCCCCACGGGACGCCGACAAATCACTCCGGAAAGAGGCGAAGATCGCTGCAGTTTCACTACTGCTCAACTGAGACCGAGATCCTGCCAGATTCTGAGGAACGTATCCGGATCTTTGGCGGCGACGGGCAGGGTCTGACCTGCTGAAGCTGAGCCGCCGGTACAATCTGCTGCCAATGACCATCGACGAACAGCTTGAGATCCTCCGTAGAGGGACCACGGAGATCATCAGTGAAGAGGATCTGAAGGCCAAGCTTGAGCTGGGCCGTCCCCTTCGCGTCAAGCTGGGTGTCGATCCGACGGCGGCAGATGTCACCCTCGGTTGGGCGGTTGTTCTGAGGAAGCTGCGAGATTTTCAGCGCCTCGGCCACACAGCCTGCCTGATTATCGGCGACTTCACTGCTCTGATCGGCGATCCGAGCGGCAAGAGCAAGACAAGAAAGCAGCTCAGTCGAGAAGATGTTGAGGCCAACGTCAAAGCCGTCAGCGACCAGTTCTACAAGATCCTCGATCCAGACAAGACGGAGATCTATTTCAACAAAGACTGGCTCGGCAAGATGTCGTTTGAAGAGGTGATTCGGCTGACATCTCGGTACACGGTTGCACGGATTCTTGAACGAGACGATTTCACCAAAAGGTTAAAAGAGCAGCGGCCGATTGCAATGCATGAAATCCTCTATCCGCTCTGCCAAGGAATGGATTCTGTCGAGCTCAATTCGGACGTCGAACTGGGGGGCAATGACCAGAAGTTCAACAATCTGGTCGGCCGCACTCTCATGTCTCAATATGAGCAGGAGCCGCAGGTTGTGATGCTCTGTCCGCTGCTGGTCGGCACCGACGGCAAAGAGAAGATGTCTCAGTCGCTCGGCAACTACATTTCAATCCAGGACACCCCGAACGACATGTTCGGCAAGACGATGTCGATCCCAGATGAGCTGATCGCGAACTGGTTTGAGCTTTGTACTGATGTGCCGCTGGATGATATCAAGAGCCTCACAGGTGAGGGGTCGAACCCACGTGACGCCAAGATCCGGCTCGGCAAGGAGATCGTGGCGCTCTACCACTCCGCCGAAGCCGCTGACCAAGCAGAACAGTATTTCATTCAAACATTCAGCAACCGAAAGCAGCCGGTTGAGGCGGAGGAAGCCGTCATTCCTAACCAAACGGTTGAAAATGGCGAAGCCGCCATCGCGCCGATGATCGCAGCACTGGGCCTGGCCGAGTCAAACGGAAAAGCGCGGAAACTGATCCAGCAGGGCGCAGTCAGTGTGGACGGGGAGAAGGTGACCGACGGATTCGCAAAAATCTCAGTTGAAGACCTGGACGGAAAGGTCATCAAGGTCGGCAAGCACCAGTTCCGTCAGCTTGTTAAGAGCTGACGGAATCTGAATGGTGGTCTTCTGTATCCACGTTCGAGTGGATGATGTTCGATTCCTCGAGGAACGAGAAGTCGTATCCGGCCTGCTTCTTGTTGTTTGAAGCCTTCACCCACCCATCGGCGACCATAGCTTCAAGCGCTTCGAGCAGCATATGCAGGTTTCTCTGGCGGTGGATGCCGGTCTGAGCGGCAGCCTTCTGAATCTTGTCCATAATCCGCGGGATCTTGGTCTCAACCTTGAGAATCTGAAGAAGAGTCCGATTGATCGGGTTCAGAGGCAGGGTCTTGTCTCGCCGCTGAAGAGCCTCTCGCTCGTTGACCGTTCCAGACTCATAAACCGGCAGATTGCGTCGCTCGGCACCGCCGATGTTCAGCCGGAAAATGTTGTTCTTGACAAGCTCAAGCTGACTGTCCTCACCCATCAGCCATTGGCCCATCGCTTTGACAGAGAACAGGCTGAATCCAGCGGTCCCTGAGAGCCCAAATCCGCCATCTGCGAAGCCGCCAGTGCCGAGCCATCGGAATGCCTCTTCAGCATTCATTTCCATGCCAGAGTCTTTGGCGATTTCGCGCGTGTACTCCTTGAGGTCGGTGAACTTGCCGTTGGCCGTGTACCAGAAGTCAGCGAACCTAATATGCTGGTTGATTCGCATCGTCTGGACCTCTTCGTATGTGTTGAAGAGCCACTCCTTTTCCTTGGCGCCAGACTCGGCTTCGAGAATGCTGTAGGCAGCCTCTCGTGCCGAAGAGTGAGCGAGGGTCAATCCAGCGGCCAGAACGGGATCGGCGAAACCGGCGCTCTCGCCGATCAGCATCCAGTTCGGTCCGACCATTTTTTCGGCTGTGAAAGACCAGTCTTTGGTGCCCTCAAACTTCATTTCTCGCTCAGCTTTTTTGACAAGCTTGCTGATGTTCGGCTCTTCTTCGATCGCCTTGAGATAGAGCTCCTCCGGCTTCAGTCCGGTCTTCTTGTAATGCTGAGCAGGGCAGACCAGGCCGATGCTTGTTCGAGTCGGGCCAAGAGGAATAAACCAGAGCCATCCCCAGCCGAGGCTCATGACCTGAACTCGGGTTGCTCCGACGCCGATCTCAACAGCCCATTCCGCGTTCTGCCAGTAATCCCAAAACGCAACATTCTGCAGGTTTGAGGGCTCATGCGAAGCGACGCCTAGGGCTCGTCGAAGGAATCCGATATGACCAGATCCGTCAAGGTAGTACTTGGCGTGGATCTCTTCACCGCTCTCAAGCACGAGCATTTCGATTGCCCCATCCTTAACAGGTGCCGATTTGACTTTCGTGCCCTGGAAAACCTCGCACCCAAGCTCCTCGGCATGATTCAGGAGGATCTCGTCATAGACAGCACGGTCGACTTGAAACGCTGTCTCGCGCCTCTGCCCT
>JALGXY010000225.1 GCA_029824495.1 Fimbriimonadia bacterium | reverse complement strand
GAACCATCCCTTCAAACACCACTCGCGCACCAGCCCCGTCGGTTCCTGATCGAGGGAGAGAGAGCGGCTCACGAAGGATGCGAAACACAGGTTTTAGCCTCCTGCCACCGGAGGAATAAAGGCAACTTCAGCACCGTCTTCAAGAGGCGATTCAAGCGCAACAAATCTCCCCGAAACACACGCTTTCACCTGGCTTGGAGCCAAAGAAAACTGATGCTTGTGAGCCATAAACTTATACAGATCAACGATTCGGTCGGCTTCGACCTGAACGGTCTCCTCTGCACAGCCTGCCTGCTCTTTAAGTGATGCGAAGTGCTTGACGGTCACCTGTTTCATTTGATCGGCCTCCAGTCTAATTCTACGACAGCAACCGGCTCACCAGACTTGATTCCAGAAGAGATTGCCGGAACCACAATCAAGACTTCAGACCCTGCCAGGCCGGACATCATGTGAGAGTCTTTGCGAGAAACAGGAAGGGCGTGGCCGCTTGAAAGGCTCCCTCGGACGAAGTCCATTCGCCCCTCCCGGTGGGGGATGTCTGCCCCGGCCTTAGCCTTGACAAACTCTGGCCGAAGGAAGCCCTTGCCGCGGAGGGCAGCGATTGTAGGCAGCCCAAACAGCACGAAGCAGACCATGGCAGAAACCGGATTGCCAGGAAGAGCCAATAGGACGGTGCCTCTCTCTGAAACAGACACGGCAATCGGCTTGCCTGGCTTGATCGCACACTTCCAAAAGAGCTGTCGGAATCCAGCCTCTTTTGCTGCTGTGATCACATGATCTTTATCCCCAACCGAAGCACCGCCGGAGGTGATGATCAGGTTGTGGCTCTCTTCCAGATCCCTCAGGTTTGAAACAGTCTCATCAAAATCGTCGCTGCAGCGCTCGATCAGCGGCGTATCGAGGCCAGCAGATCGCACGGCAGCAGCAAGGCCGGCTGAGTTAGATTCGTAGATTTCACCCGGATTCAGAGGTTCGCCCGCGCTGCGCAGCTCATCTCCTGTCGTGAGGATGGCAGCTCTTGGCTTTGGCAACACCGTGACAGTATCGAGCCCCTGTGAGGCGATCAGGGCTGTCATTGGCGGCGTGATCCTCGCGCCGGCCTTGACAAGCAAATCACCGGCCTGATACTCCTCACTTCGCCTGCGGATATGCTGTCCGATCTTAACGCCATCAGAAAAGCGGGCCGTGTCTCCGTCAAGGTTCACGTCCTCTTTCATGACGACCGCCTCAGCTCCTTGGGGCACACGGGCGCCGGTCATGATCCGGGCACAGGTGCCAGCCGCCAGTTTAGGAAGGTCGCCGGAACCGGCAAACACTTCGAAGGCAACAGGCAGCTCTCCAGGCAGATCGGCGACCCTGACGGCGTAGCCATCGACAGCAGAGTTGTCAAATCCGGGATGATCGACCTGGGCGACGATCGGCTCTTGAAGCTGGCAGCCGTCGGCCTGATCTAGCCGGACGGGCTGTGCCGGAAGGGGTTTCAGCTCTTTTTCAAGCAGGCTCCAGGCTTCAGCCAGCGTCAGCATCGATGACCTCTTCCGGGTCGTGGCAGACACCCTCGGCTGCCTCACAGGCATGCAGAACATCAGGGAAGACGGCCATCACGGCATCGGATGCGCCACCTGGCGAACCGGGAACGCCCAAGACGACGGTCGAGCCTAGGATTCCGGCAAATGACCGGCTGAGCATCGCTCGAGGGAACCGATCTTGGCCATACGAGCGGATCGCTTCTTCGACGCCCGGCAGCCGCTTGTCACAAATCTCTTCGAGGGCCTCAGGGGTGACGTCGCGTGGCCCGACCCCTGTTCCGCCGGCGCAGATCACACAGTTGTGATCATTGGCGAGTTCATTAACCGCTCTCTGAATGTCATCGATCTCGTCGGGAACGCTGACGACCGGACCGATCGGAGCTCCACGAGATTCGAGGGTTGCGGCAACTGCAGGCCCTGTTCCATCCTGCCTTCGGCCTTCTGAAAGCGAGTCGGAGACCACAACCACCGCAGTCGAAGTCTTGGCAACAGACGCCCGATCCGACTTGCCGCCGGTCTTGGAAAGCAGCCTGACGTAGCCGATCTCCATCGTATCGTCGATGATTTTCAGCATGTCGTACAGGTTCAGAACACAAGATGCAGCGCCTGCCATCGCCTCCATTTCAACACCCGTCTTTGCGATTGCAACGACATCGCATCGAACCAGGAAACCGTCTTCGAGCAGGTCGATATCGACGGTGACATCCTCAATTGGAATCGGGTGGCAGTAAGGAATGATCTGGGGCGAATTCTTGACCGCCATTATCGCGGCTGTCCGCGCAACTGGTACAGGGTCTGCTTTCGGCAGATCGCCGCTCTTGACTCGTGCCAAGGTCTCGGGCAGGGCGCTGAGCCTGGCTTCCGCAACTGCACGTCTCAGCGTTGTCGACTTGAAGGAGACATCTCTCATTTTGCTAGCCGCCGATCACCGTCATCGCGGTCTGGCTGACAGTTTGAAGCGTCAGCAGGTCCGGGTGCCCGGACCGCTTCTTCATTACGGTCTTTCGAATCGTATCTCGGAGAACATCATCGGATGCACCGGAGCGCAGAAGGTCTCGCAGGCTCGTCTCGGGAGGGAAGAAGAGGCAGGTCTTCATCTCGCCCTGAGCTGTGAGCCTGATCCGACTGCAGCCGCTGCAGAAACTCTCTGTCATTGAGGCGATGAACCCGATCTTGCCCTTGTGCCCGGACACCGCATGGTCTCGGGAGATGAAATCTTTCTTGAGAGGCAGCGGTTCGAGCTCGCAGACCGCATCAACCGCTTTGCGGATATCGGCGAGCGGA